>CAIQRY010000033.1 GCA_903874345.1 uncultured bacterium | reverse complement strand
TACTAGTATGCGCCTTGAAGTTGTAAAAAAATTAATGAAGGAAGTGATTATTGAGGCAGAAATAGGCGCGAAGGCTAAGGAAAATAATCGACCTTTTGGCGCAGTTCTGGCTGACCATAACGGTAGGGTAATAGTAAAGGCACATAATACAACTAAAACTGACCATGATCTTACGGCGCACGCGGAGATGAATCTTTTAAAAAAAGCATTTAAGAAGTTAAAGACTGTTGACCTTTCGCCATATACATTAATTGTTAATGCTAAACCTTGTTCGATGTGTGCCACGGCTTGTCTTAAGGCAGGTATTAAGGCCTTTTATTACGGTCTTCCCATGGAGAAAACCTCTAACCCGTCAATGGGTCTAAGAGCCGTGTCCAAGAGGGCGAGAGGTAAAATTTTGATTAAAGGCGGGATTGACATAATGCCCTAATCTGGTATTATATTAGTAAATATTTTAATATTCCCGGGTAGCGCAGCGGTAGCGCAGTTGGCTGTTAACCAATTGGTCGTCGGTTCGAATCCGACCCCGGGAGCATAGAAAAGACGAGAGTAAAATCTCGTTTTTTCTTTTGTTCATCGAGTGATTTCTCGTTTTGACCAATCGGAATTTTGAACCCCCAAATTCTCGATTGTGACGCTATTGTGCCGTAAGTTTATAACTTGTGGCGTTTCTAACACTTTTATTGCGTCTCTTAAAGTGTGTTGTCCTAAATGCGCATAACGCATTGTCGTTCTAATGTCAGAGTGTCCCATTAACTCTTTGATAGCGGTCATAGAGACCCCTTTCTCGGCTAATCGGGAGGCAAAGGTATGTCTAAGCTTGTGCCAACCGATTTGACGTAATTTCGCCTTATCACAAATAGCATGAATATTTGTCCGAGAGCATTCCGGCCGAAATCTTAATCCGTCCGGGCCTTTTAAAACAAAACCCTCTTTCGGTGATAAAGCGATTAGATGATTATACAGATCTTGTGTCATGGGAATATATCTAATCTTATTGCCTTTAGTCGAGCCTAAAACTCCGACCGAGAAATTGTCTTTGACTATAACCTGCTTTTTAAGGAAATCAATCTTTTCCCAGTTTAAAGCCATAAGTTCGCCGATGCGCATTCCAGTATGCAGAGCCAAGAGGATTGCTGTTTTGTAGGGTTCAGAAGCGGTCGCCAGTAAGCGATTAGCCTCTTCCTCGTTTAAGTAATCAAACTCTTCCGGGTCAGAGCGCAGGGGTCTGATTATCGGCACCTTATCCAATTCGCCCCATTCAACAGCCGTCTTAAGACATTTGGCTAAAGTTCCCATTTGGCCGTTAATAGTTTTAGGCTTTAGTCTTTTTAATTGCAGAGCTTTAAACTCTTCAATATCTAAGCTAGTTATTTCGTCTAATCTTTTTTTACCGAAGAACGGCAAGAGACATGATCTTAGATAGGTTTTTTTATTCTTAATTTCCGAGGGCTTGTTATTAACTTCGACATACGACTTAACCCATTTTTCGGAAAATTCTTTGAGAGTTAAACATTTCTTTTTTTCTTTCGGAAATAAATCTTCTCCCCTAGTTAGTCGTTGCCTTAAAACCGACTCATAAGATTTTGCGCCTGATCGGGTATTAGCCGGACTGGGCAGGCGGTATCTTCGCGCTTTAAAGCTGAAGTCCACCCACCATTTATTAGCACGCTTGATTGCACTCATAAATCATATTAAGTGACTGACTTAACACAATTCTTTTCCAGATATTCTAAAACATCAGCTTTCTTAAAACGAACGTTATGGCCGAGTTTATAGAACGGAATCAGCCGGCAACTAATTAGGCGATAGACCGAAGTCTTGGAAATGCCCAGTAGTTTCGCCAGTTGTTCCGTAGTTAGAAATTCAATTGTATTTAAGTCAATTAACATTAAGTTTTTAAGGAGCAATACAAGAGCGCGGGGGTTCGCGTCAATTAGTATTACTCTATCATAGGTAATTTATTACTGTCTAATTTGAAAAGTTGATAATTTATCAAGCCGTAATAGCTTTGAAAAGTTTTTTCGTAAGTCGGGGTTAAAGAATTAAGCTGTAAAAAACTATCAACTTCATCTCGTGAATAGAAAATTTGCGGTTTGTCTAGGTTACGAGAACAGAAATATTTTTTGTTATTGAAGTATCGTTCATCTTCTAAATCTTTGCCGATATATTTTGAAACATATAAGCCCATATTGATTCCGTCTTTAATATTTTTAATCTTAATAAATCCATGCCCCCATAAATCCGCCAATTGTTTTTGGTCAATATAATCGAGATTGAGTAAGGCGTGATAATGAACCGCACCGCGTTTCTGAAATTCCGGGACGACTAAATATTTCAAATTCTCTTTAATCGTTTTTAATTTTCTAATAAAGGCTTTAAATTTTTCATTACAACTTTTGAGATCTGTCAGATTTTCGGCAAAAGTTAGAGTTAGAAATTTATTCATATCGGGATTAGAATTAATGCGCCATTTTATCGCCCGGCGTGTGCGGTAAACGGAAAACTCGTTTAATTTTTTAGAGATAGTCTTAACTATCTTTTTAATTATCTTTTTCTTTTTATGTTTACGTTTGCCAATCCTAATCCCGACTGAATTTTTATATACTTCAACCTGGTCACCGGTTACTATCCATTTCGTTTTGTATTCCATATTGTTTGGCTAAATCAGCCTCGACTTGTCGGTATGAGGCTAATTTTCTTTTCAAAAGTTCCATGTCATCGGTGCTATCGCAAGGCATATTCTCGTTTATAGCCGTTTCTAGCTTTTGGATTCGTTCCTTGAGCCAGGAGTGATAAGCATGGTCTTTGAATATTTGTTTTGGAGTGTAAAACATAGGCGTGTTCTTAAGTGTGCATATAATCAAGTTAATTAGAGAATTGATATCCGGCCGCATTTTTCTTTTTCGGCTCCCCCACGGGGTAGCCGCCGAAAAAGAAAAAAATGCAGCGGCCGGGTATAGAATTTTCACTTATTTATGTCCTTATCATAGATAATCGGAGTTAAGAAAAGTTAAGGTGCCGTTTTTCTTAACTCTTGAAATTCGCGCGTTTCATTGGTCTTTTTGCTCATATTTTTTCTTAACTTTTGGTCTATTTTTATCTAAATTCAATGTTAGCAAGTCAGAGTTCCCGAAAGTTCCGGGGTAGATTTAGGGGAAGAAATTGACCATATTTTATCTAATATTAAGAAAACATAATTTTGAAAATTTTAAACCCAAAAAATATTTAAATTACTTATCCACAATAACAAAATGATATTTGAGAAAGTTTGGGTAAAGATTTACTCAAAAAATTGGCCGTATTTTATTTAATGTTACAGAACGGGTTTAGACAAAGTTTAGCTAAAGGTTTGATCTAATGTTTCGAATAAAAGACTAATAAATTTTGATATCCAAAGGATAGCAGGTGGGCGTTCTGAAAAGTTCTGTTACCATTTTTCAGAACATCAAAAATCTGGATATTTTGTTGAGTTTTTATTTATAATTTTTCAGAACATTTATATTTTAGAATACTAAAATAAACGTAAATGCACGTGCATATTTACGTTTATTTTTGGGCAATGTTTTGGCTAACTTTAGAAGTTAATTTTTTTGATTTATTTGCTCCCGAAGTGTATACTTTAGAGGTGTATATGCATTGATTTATCCAAGTTTAGTTGAATAATATGTCTGAATATAAGAAGCAACTTGTTGAAGATATAAGAATGCGTAGTTTGGCGTTGGGAGCTTTAGCAGATGAAGCATTTGAAAGCGCTTATACTGGCAAATATATGGCAGCATTGGCATGTCTTTTTATTCTTGTCGAGCAATCGGTAAAGCAGGCCAATGAAGTTTTATCGGGAAATTTTCAAGAGCAGATTTCGGTTTTATTTAAAAATAAACATATTTCTAAACGGGAACTGGATATACTTACTAATTTACGAAGTGTTAGAAATACTTTATTTCATGAGAATCACTATATGTACGTAATAGTTGACAAAAGTGAAAAAGCAACAATGTTTAGTGAATTTGAGGCCAAGAAAGACATATGGAATAAATTATCTTTGCCGAGTCTTAAAGTTTGCCATCGTCTGGTGACGAATT
>CAIQRY010000032.1 GCA_903874345.1 uncultured bacterium | reverse complement strand
GATTGCATCAATAAATTTCTTTTGTGAACCATTTTTTGCTAATAACCTCGACATAATATCATTGTATTATATCGACATATAATTAGTCAACCACTCAGTCACCTCTCCAATCTATTATCTGATAATCATCAAGGCGATAATCGCTATGATTAGAATACTGAATAAACAAATTCCGGTGTAAAAGAATAATTTTAAGGCTTCTTTCTTCGCGCCATCAAGATAAAGCATTAAGGGGCGACCTAAAACCAAGAAACCAGTCAGCAGAGCGGAAAAGATAAATAATAATAAGAAGATAATCGGGCTTAAAAATTTATTGTCGACTGAACCGAATAATTTTTGTCCATTATTTAAAATTAAAGAAATCAGAAATATATATACGGTTACGCCGAGAGCGTTAAGTAATCCGAGACCAAAAAGTTTAGAATTTTTCATATTATTTTTTTAAAAAAATTATTTCTTCTCGACTTAAATATTCCCAGTCCCCTTCTTTTAGACTGCCGAGACTTAGGCCGGCCAAACTTATTCTTCTTAAATCAAGGACGTCGAGCCCGACCGCGGCAAACATACGCCGAATCTGTCTTTTCTTGCCCTCGCTTAAGGTTATTACAAAAAGTCCGTTTTGTAAATATTTAGCCCGTCTGGCGCGCGCTAAATCGTCTTTTTCGCCGATATCTAGGCCGTTAATAAAGCGGGAGATAATGATATCACTATTTCTTACCTCGCCCCGAACTTTAACCTCATAAACCTTTTCATGTTCAAAACGGGGATGAGCTAAATTTTGAGTCAGATCGCCGTCGTTGGTTAAAAGGACTAAGCCGCGGCTATCTTTATCTAGGCGACCGACGGCGTAAAGGCGAACCGGTAATTTTACTAGATCAAAAATATTTCTTTCATTGTCAAAATGACGGTTCGTGCAAACGTAGCCCAATGGTTTATTAAGTTTTAAGTATATTTTTGGAGGTTCACCAACCAGCAGTTTATTATTAACTGTAATTTTATCTTTTTCCGGATCAGCCTGGTCGCTGATTTTTGCCACCTTTCCATTTATCTTTACGCGGCCGGCGCGAACCAAATCTTCTGCCCCGCGTCGGGACGTATAGCCGCTATGAGCAATAATTTTCTGTAAAACCATTTTCATATTAATTCTTTAATTCCTGACCGCGTCGATAATCAAGGCCAATTTCGCCGACGAGCGCGAGAAGTAGCCAGAACATGACGGCTAGGTCATTTTTTAAATAGGGGACGTCAACTAAACCATGAACAATAATAACGATCATGGCGGCCATAAGACCTAAGGCTAAATATTTTTCATTTTTATTTTCCCGACCGTAGGCGACAACCATTTTTAAAGATAGGTATAAGTATTTAATTATGATCCAGACGAACAATAAAGCGCCGGCGAGACCTAATTCACTCCAAAAATTTAGAAAGATGTTGTGGGGATACATATAAATTTCAACTGGTTGCCAATATTTGGCGCGCAAGGTTGCATTCGCCCGTAACTCCGCGTCAAAGTTCGGCAGATTATCGCTATTAAAGAATAGGCCAGGCTGATGATAAGGGGCGACGGCGTTTTGATAATTACTTAAACCGGCACCGAGCCCGAAATGTCCGTGATTCAACATAATTAAAGTTTCTTTCCATTGTTGTTTTCTGATTTGACTCGATAAATCCTGAAAAGTTAATTTTTGAATAATAAAATCGCGGCTCGGGGAAAAAACAAAAGTCCCGCCAATCACGATAATCAGCAAAATGAAGGTGGCGAGGCGCTCTCGTCGTCCGGCGAATAATCCGAAAATAATTAAGCCGGCGACAAGTCCGATTAAAGCACCTTCGGAACGAGCGGAATAAATCGCTAAGAGAGAAATAATAATCGTTGTCGCGATAAATGTTTTTTGGCCAAGTTGTTCTTGGACATTTTTCCAGTTATAAGATAAGAGCCAGCCGATAAAAATCATGACCAGCGGCCCGAGGTACAAACCAACGGCGTTTGGATAACCAAAAAAAGAAACAGCGCGGCGTGCTCCGGCCTGCGCCCAAAATGGATTAGCGATTAAGAGGCCGGTCATTTTTTGGAAAATAGCGAGAAGAGAAACGGCGGCGGCGGAAATTAAGAGCGCCCAGAGAATTTTTGTCCAATCTTTTTTTGATTTAAAGACATTGAAAATAAGGATGAAGACGAGAATCGGTTCAAAAAAATATGCCTTCCAAATTCCTAAGGCGCTGCTACTAAAACCGGCGACGCCGGCCGCCACAAAAGCAATAATAATTAAGAGAATTATTTCTAAGGAAAAAGGATAATTCAAACGTTCCGTATTCTTTTTAAAGATATTTTTAATCCTCGGGAGAAAGCTCCTAAGGAACCAAATTGTGAAAGAAACCAGAATCATCACTTCGAGAGCAGTCGAGGGGAGTCCAGCGACCTTAAAGCGTAATAAATAGGTCGGTAGAGCGGCAATCATTAATAAAATTGCCCAGTCCAGGCGGTATAAGGCCAGGGCGAGGAATAGGATGCTAAAAATTGAGACTATTATTAGGTTCATAGGTAGTTTATTAGATGATTTTATTATAACATTTGCCGCTTAAACAAACAAAAACGCCCCTAATGGGGCATTTATGTTAGTTCGCTCTTTCGACATATTCTCCTGTATCGGTATTGATTCTGATCATATCGCCCTCATTGATGAACATTGGGACATTGATCTTGGCACCGGTTTCAATCTCGATTTGTTTATTAACGTTACCGGCCGAGTTGCCTTTTACTCCCGGAGGAGCAGAAACAACTTTAAAATCCATTTTAATCGGCAGGCGAACCGAGACTGGGCGACTCTCAAAGTATAAGACATCGACATCAACGCCATCCTTTAAGAAATTAACGGCTTCGCCGATTTCTTCTAAAGGCAGATTGAATTGTTCGTAGCTGGCATTGTCCATGAAATAAGCTTCATCCTTGTCCTTATACATGAAATTAGCTTTTTTGGTTTCGGTATCCGCTTCTTCGGCTTTTTCCGCGCCTTGGTAGGTTTGTTCTAAAACATTTCCATTAATTAGATTGCGGCATTTAACTTTCAAAACCGCGCCACCGCGTCCCATCTTATGATGGTCGGTTTTAATAATGATATACGGGTCGCCATTAACCTTAATGACTCTCCCCATTTTGATTTCATTGAAGTTTAGCATAGCTTCAAAACTTAATTAAATTATTTGTGCGTCGGTGATAACAGAGCCATGATGCGAGAGCGCTTGATGGCGGTGGCTAATTTTCTCTGATGCCAGGAGCAGACGCCCGTGCGGTTGCCCGGTAAGATTTTCATATAGAAATTGACGAATTTCCGCAAGGTGCGGGTATCCTTATAGTCAACTTCCAAGTTATTAACGCAGAAATAACACTCTTTTTGTTTTTTAGTTGTAGGCATAGTTTTATTTGTTTATTAGAAGGGGATATTTTCAACGCGGATTTCTTCGTCATCCATTGGCTCTTCCGGGATTTCAATCACCGGTTCGGCCGCATTGGCGCTAGCTGGGCTATTAGCCCCCGGAGTGAAAGGACCGCTGCCGCCTTTCGAATCAAGCATAATCATATTTTCTAAGACGATTTCCGTGCGATAACGTTTTACGCCGTCTTGGCCGGTCCAATCGGTCGTCTGCAAACGGCCTTCGACGTAGACCTTTGATCCTTTGTGCAAATATTTAGAACAGATGTCCGCGAGCTTCCGCCAGGCAATGATATTATGAAATTCAGTTTTCTTTTGCTGTTGGCCGCTTTGGTCGGTCCAAACTAAATTTGTCGCGACCGCGAAGGAAGCGACATTCGCGCCGGAAGGAATATTACGCAGTTCCGGGTCGCGAGTCAGGTTGCCGATAAGCATGGCTTTGTTTAAGTTCATATTTTTGGACTGGTTTCTAAGGCGATGATCGTCTTAGAAAACAAATTAATTAAATTAAATCGTCGGCATTTAAGATGCCTTCCAATTTTTCATCCAAATCCTTTAAGTCTACTTTCTTCGTATCTTTTTCTTTTTCCTTAGACTTTAAAGTTGCGGACGCTTTTTTCTCGCCTTCCGCTTTCACTTTTTCCGCTTCGGCTTTTTTAGAGTCGATTTTTGCGCGAATCACTTTGGCGCGCGCTAAGTCCTCGGCGCTCTTCTTCGGCTTAACCACGATTTGGTGGCGTAAGACATCGGCCGAGAGACGCAAAGAATTATCGATTTTGGCCAGATTTTTCCCTTCTAGATCAAATTCAAATAAACCGTAATACCCGTAGGCATTATGCTTGATTTCGTAGGCGAGCTTTTTTTTGCCCCAGTATTCCGTGGCGGTGATAGTCGCGCCGTTTTCGACTAAGGTTTTTTCAACCCAGCCCGCTAAGGTCTTGGCTTCATCGTCCGTGAACTTGTTGGGGAGAATGAACAAAATCTCATAATGGGTGGATTCGGCTTTTTTGGTTTTTGACATAGTTATTATAGATGAGAGGCCCTAAAAATTAGTTAAATTTATTCTAAATAATTTTTAAATACCCCTAATTAAACAAAATCCCAAGTATTCCTTGAGACTTGGGGTCAAAGAATACCTTTAATTCTGCTGTAATATTGGCAGAATTATCCTAGAACAAGCCAGGACATGGGAAAGATATTATTAAATATTGATTTGTACGCTTAATTTATCATAAAGGTTATGAAATTGCAAGAGTCCGCGCTTTAGGTTATGATGGGGGCATGAAATACTTCTTTGCTCTAGGAACTAATACAGCTTTGTCGGTTGCGGAACTAGCAGCTGTTTTTGATTTAAAAGAGGCAGAACTCCTGGCGCCGGATTTTTTGTTTTGGGAAACAGATTTAGAGATTGAGGCCGATAATCTTATTAAGCGTTTGGGCGGTGTGATTAAGATAGGTCGCGTCGTAGCCGAGCAAGCAATTAGTGATCAGGCGGGTTTAATCAAGACTGTTATTAAAGTGGCTAGTCAAAAACAGAAGAATAGTCCGTCCGGAAAATTTAATTTTGGTTTTTCCGATTATGGCGTTAAACAATTTAATAAAAAAGACTTAGGCATAAAATTAAAGAATTATTTTAATGATCAGGACATAAGTTCGCGCTTTGTTGTTAGTCAGGAAAAGACTTTATCGAGCGTCGTGATTACACAGAATAAATTAATTAGCCGCGGAATTGAAATTGTTTTAACAATGAAAGACGATAAAATTATTATCGGCGAGACTTTAAGCGTTCAACCGTTTAAAGATCTATCCCGCCGTGATTTCGGGCGCCCGGCGCGTGATGATCAGTCCGGCATGCTACCGCCGAAGCTGGCGCAAATCATGATTAATTTAGCCGCGCTTAAAAATTTTGAGGCCGTGATCGTCGACCCCTTTTGCGGTTCGGGGACGATTTTGTCCGAAGCCATGCTTTTGGGATATAAAAATTTATTTGGCTCGGATGTGGCCCTCAAAGCGGTTGAAGATACGAGAAAAAATATTAGTTGGACAAAAGAATTATACGACATCAAGGATTCTAAATTGAAATTGCAAGTTAAGAACGCGATTTATTTATCAAAATTCATGAAGGCGGGTTACGTCGACGCGATTATCACTGAACCTTTTCTGGGCCCGCAAAGAGGGATGATTAATTTTAAAGTAGTAATTAGGGATTTAGAAGAATTATATAGCGCGTCGCTCAGAGAATTTTATAAAGTTTTAAAAAGTGGTAGCCGGGTAGTTATGATTTGGCCCTTATTTTACGGGCAAAAACCGATTACGCCGAATATTCAAGGCTTTAGAATGATTAAGCCCTTGCCGCTTAATTTACTTCGTCATCAAGCAGTTAAGATGACTAATCGCCAGACTATTGTTTACGGTCGCGCCGGACAAAAAGTATATCGGGAAATTATTATTTTAGAAAAAGAATAAAAAATAGTTCAGAAAATAAAAAAGAGCTTTTTAAGAAAGCTCTTTTTGTTATAAAATAATTTTTCTGTCAGATAATTGCAAACATCCAACCGAATAAGAGAGCAACGAGAGGAACGAGTAAAAGGGCGATGATAATAAAACCGACAGGGCTCTGCCAACAAAGCACAATACCAATGATTAGTAGAATAACCATAGAGGCAATTATCAGCGGATAGGAAAGGAATTTGCCCAAGTCCTGGCATATAGTAAGAAGGTAATTTTTATACCAGGCTTTTTCTTTGTTCTCGTATTGTTCATAAGCGAGAGCGATGAAAAAATAAATAATCATTAGGATGCTGGCCGCAGTGCTGAAGATTAATACTAAAGTCACAAAAGGATTAACGTCTGAACTTTCTTTTGTAACATATTTCGGCGCTTGAGCCTTAACAGTTTTTGATCTTGGATCATAGTAGTAGGTTTGTCCCCACCAATGATATTTCGCTTTTTCAACTAGGTATGCGAATCCGCCATGCGAGGTATTTTCGGTTGAAGAGTCGGTGCGGACACGGAAATAGCCAGGATGCATATAAGCATCCATAATTTTATCGGCAGATAAAAGATCCGGGTTATTGATGTAATCGATAATCTTCCACCGATTATCATTTTTTTCAGTTATGACTTCCGTGCCAATAATTTTAGTGACCGGGATCATTTTTTTAACTAAGACCGCATGAGCAGTAATTTTTTCGCCCACGGTTTGATCAGTGTTGATGAAGGCGATTTGAGAATAAACTCTGGCGAATAAGCCAAGCGATAAAAGAATCAGAACAAGAATGAATTTTTTCATGATTTCAGGTTTTGGTTTATGTTTGATTTTTTTAAAGTTCAATATTTTATTCCCTAATAAAAATAAGTTACTACGGAATATAGTAACTTACAATTATTTTATCTAAAAGTCAACGTTTTACTTATTAATCAAGAAATTACAGACATCGCCGTCTTGAACAATATAATCCTTGCCCTCAGTTCGGATTAATCCAAGTTCTCGGGCTTTGGCCTCTCCGCCACATTCAACGAATTTTAGCCAATTTATTACTTCAGCGCGGACAAATCCTTTAATAAAATCAGTATGAATCTCGCCGGCAGCTTGTGGCGCTTTGGTCCCTAACTTTACGGTCCAGGCCCTGGTTTCATCGGCCCCAGTCGTAAAGAATGTCTCTAATCCTAGGGTTTTATAAGCGGTTTGGACCAGACGATCAAGACCACTTTGCTCTAAACCAAGTTCTTTTATATATTCCGCCTGCTCTTCTTCGGGCAAATTTACAATTTCTTCCTCTAATTTTACATTAATTTTAATGATTTGCTCCTTAGTTCCCGGCAGAACGTCACCGCTATGAGTTTCATCAACGTTTAAAAGGTAAATTATCGGTTTGATAGTTAAAAGATTTAGAGTTTTTACAAAAATGTATTCTTCATCATCGAAAATCATGTCCCGAACCGGCTTCCCGGCAGCCAATTGTTGGTATATTTTATCTAATATTAGGGTTTGATAGATTAAAACTTTATCACCGCTTTTGGCCTCCTTCTTGGTTTTTTCTAACCGTTTTTCCATACTCGCCAGATCAGCGAAGATAAGCTCCATGTTGATTGTCTCCTGGTCACTCGCCGGGTCAACTCGTCCTTCAACATGGATAACGTTTTTATCTTTAAAATCCCTAATAACCTCACAAATAGCACTACACTCTCTAATATGAGCCAAAAATTGGTTGCCCAGGCCCTCGCCTTTATGCGCCCCGGCGACTAAGCCAGCGATATCAACAAATTCAATCGCGGTCGGAATAACCTTTTTTGGTTTAGAGACGGCCGCTAATTTATCCAAACGAAAATCAGGGACTTTAACAACTCCGACGTTAGGATCGATGGTACAAAAGGGGTAATTAGCCGCTTCGACACCTTTTTTGGTTAATAAATTGAATAAAGTTGACTTGCCGACGTTTGGCAGGCCGACTATTCCTATGGATAATGGCATATGTTCCAATATAGCGGAGAATATAGATTTTGCCAACTATAAATAAAAAGAGGCCCAG
>CAIQRY010000031.1 GCA_903874345.1 uncultured bacterium | reverse complement strand
GACGTCAAATCAGCATGGTTCTTACGCCTTGGGCAACACACGTGCTACAATGGGAGGTACAGAGGGAAGCCAAAGCGCGAGCTGGAGCCAATCCCTAAAAAACTTTCTCAGTTCGGATATGAGGCTGCAATTCGCCTCCATGAAGCTGGAATCGCTAGTAATCGTGGATCAGCTATGCCACGGTGAATACGTTCTCGGGTCTTGTACTCACCGCCCGTCACGTCAAGGGAGTTGGTAATACCCGAAGGCTCACTTTAGTGGGACGAAGGTAAGACCGATGACAGGGACGAAGTCGTAACAAGGCATCCGTAGCGGAAGCTGTGGATGGATCACCTCCTTTCTAGGGAGCCGATTCTTCTTTCCACGTGGAAGAAGAATTAGTCGCCTCCGATCTGATTTCGGAGTGGTTGCCGCGAGGCAACAAACGAATTGGTGCCAATTAGACTCATAATTCATTACATGATTAAATAAAAAGACCGCTTATATTAGCGGTTTTTTGTTTGTTATGTTGACAAATAACTATAATTATTATATAATGTATAGTTATGAAGTTAATCTTACATTAACTTAAATAACGTAAAAAAGAACATTTAAAAACGAATATAAACCAAAAACATACCCTATCATGAAGAAACTCCGTCTTTTAGAAACCCTGGCCTCAGTTACCCTGATGCTTTCAAAGTATTTTCTGGCCATCTCTAGCGTTATCGGCTGGTGGTTGTCCATTATCGGATATATACTAACTGCTATTTTCAACGCTAAGATCAAACTGAAAATAGTGGTACCGGTTATTTCCGGCCTGGCCCTCTTATCGGCTTACGGGCTATACAAATGGAGCTACGGCATCGCCGGGCTCCAAGTCATCGATTTCATCATCATCGGTTTAAGCAGTGTTTTCGCTTTAGTCCTGATAATAACCGAGGCCAGAAAAAAGAGACCCTTCTGGATACTACAAACCATTACTACAATTACCTTTAGCGTTGCCTTTATTACGCTGGGTATGAAAATGCCCATCGGTTGGTATGCGCTATTAATCGGACACGTTAACAACACCTTCTTATATTATAAGAAGGGCGCCTATATTATCGGCGTGATGCAAATTATCAGCATCATTATCGTATTAGTGAAAATACTATCATAAACAAAAAGTCACCCACGAAATCGCAAGATTTTAAGGATGACTTTTTTTATTTAAAAGACCAGTTGCATAACTGGTCTTTTGTCTTTTATTTTTTAAACAATAATTATTCAACCACTACGGCTGTGCCATAACACAAAACTTCGGTCACGCCGTTCATAAGTTCAGTCGCGTCATAGCGAACGCTAATAATCGCATTAGCCCCTAATTCATCGGCATGTTTAACCATTAATTCATAAGCATCAGCTCGCGTCCGCTCACAAAGAGTCGTAAATAAAGAAATGTTGCCGCCGACTAAGGTCTGGAGGGAGCCACCGATTGAGCCAACAATAGAACGGGAACGAACAACAATTCCTTTGACTAAGCCTAAATTCTTAACAATTTTGACGTTCGGTAATTCGAGCGCGGTGGTAACATTTTTGTGATCCATAAATTTAAAATTATTTTGTTATCTCACGCCAATTACTTTTCTAACTTTCTCCATTTTTTCGGCTGCCATTTTTTCTACCTTTTTTGCACCAGCTTCAAGAATCTTATTTACTTCCTTATCAGACAAAGCATAATACCTTTTCTGAAAACCGGTTAAAAACTTCGCGACGACTTCAGCCAAGTCTTTTTTAAATTCACCATAACCCTTGCCAGTATAGTCTTTGACTAAACGGGGGATCTGCCGACCGCCTAACTGGGCATAGATCGTTAATAGATTAGAAATAGCCGGCCTCTCTTTCGGATCATAAATTATTTCCGAACCAGAATCGGTTACAGCGCGCATAATTTTTTTCTTCGCGGCTTCAATATCATCAAGTAAGGCAATATAACTATTTGAATTTTCATCGCTTTTACTCATTTTTTTAGTCGGGTCAAGCAGGGACATAATACGAGCGCCTTCCTTGCGTATTACTGATTGGGGAATCTTAAAAGTATTACCAAATTCATTATTAAAACGACGGGCGATATCACGCGCTAATTCAACATGTTGCTGTTGGTCCTCACCGACCGGTACAATATCGGTATCATATAATAAGATATCGGCAGCCATCAAAACGGGGTAGTCATATAAACCAATACTGACCGACTCTTGATTCTTACCGGCTTTATCCTTAAACTGCGTCATTTTATTTAAGTCCGCAATACGCGCGCCATAGCAATTAAAAATCCAAGCCAACTCAGTATGGGCCGCGACCATCGACTGTTGAAAAATAATGGAATTATTTAAATCAATCCCAGCGGCTAAATAAATTTTAGTCACTTCTAAGATTTTCTTCCGTAATTCGTCCGAATTCTGTTTGACCGTAATAGCATGATAATCAACCACGGAAAAAAGACAATTATAATCCTTCTGCATTTCCACCCATTGGGAAATCGCCCCAATATAATTACCAATTGTGAGGTTACCGCTCGGCTGCACGCCGGAAAAGATGCTTGGTTTCATATGATTAATCTTTATATCATTATTGTAATTTAAGAGGGGCTTTTTAGCAAATAAAAAAGGGCCTACATCCTTACTTGGACCTCCGTGGAGGAACCATGGCTAGGCCATGTTTTGAAGAATGCGAGGCCCCGGTTCTGATGTTATAATTTTATATGACAAAAATTCTTTGTCAATCCCCTAAAACTCGCCTAAAAATATGACTTGAAAAATTAAAATTTTATGGTAATATAGGTACAGGGTTGCTAAAACCTATTTTTGTTAAACCCGGGGTGTAGTATAACGGTAGTACGCATGCATGGGGTGCATGTAGCCCGGGTTCAATTCCCGGCACCCCGACCTTAAAATCTCGGGCTTGTAGCTCATCTGGTAGAGCGCTGCATTCGCATTGCAGAGGTAAGGGGTTCGAGTCCCCTCAAGTCCACGTTTAAAACGGGCTGTGGTATAAAGGCTATTATACACGCTTCGGGTGCGTGTGATCCCAGTTCAATTCTGGGCAGCCCGACAATTTATGATCGATTTTAAGAAAAAAATGGAAGAGATCGAGAGGCAGGAAGGACGCGTCAAAAGTGACTGGGAAGACAAGGAGCTACTCGCCGCGATTAAAAAACGTAAACGAATTACGACTTATATCATCGCGATCGCTGTTATCAGCGTAATTTTTGCCGGCAAAATAATTATGTCGAGCCAAAGTGCGAGTTCTTGGTTGCCGGGAGGCGCTTTTTTTAACGCTTTAAGACATTTTATCCCGAGCGGGGATAAGCAATTACAAGGCGAAGAAAATGATCGCGTTAATATTTTATTACTCGGAATAGGCGGTGCCGGACATGACGGTCCTTATTTAACCGATACCATGATTCTACTCAGTATCAAACCGTCGACCAGACAAGTTGCCATGTTATCAATCCCCCGCGATTTAGTCGCGCCGCAAAGTGGCTGGCAAAAAATAAATTCCATTAATGCTTACGCTGAACAAAAAAATCCGGGTTCCGGGGGAACGGCGACGGCGCAAGCCATGAGTGATTTATTACAGGTACCAATCCAATACTATGTCCGGGCTGACTTTAACGGCTTTGTCCGAGCAATCGACGAATTAGGTGGCATTGAAGTTAATGTCGAAAACACTCTAGATGACTATACTTATCCCATTGAAGGGCAAGAAGATAACCCCAATTATTACTCCCGCTTTGAACATCTGCATTTTGATAAAGGGCCGCAAACCATGGACGGGTCAATGGCTTTAAAATACGTGAGAAGTCGCCATGCCCTAGGGATTGAGGGTTCTGATTTCGCGCGTTCCCGCCGCCAGCAGTTAGTAATGGAAGCGATTAAAGATAAATTACTTTCTCAACAAACCCTTCTTAACCCGGTCGTGGTAGGAAAATTAATTAGCGAATTTAATCAAGATATCTCGACTAATTTAAGCGTCTGGGAAATGCTCCGCCTCTGGAATTTGACTAAAGACGTTAACCGCGATCAGATTATTAATAAAGGCTTGAGTGATGCGCCGGACGGCTTGTTAGTTAACGGCGTTGGCCAAGACGGCGCCTTTATCTTAACGCCACGCAGCGGCAACTTTAGTGCCGTGAGAGATTTAGCCCAAAATATTTTCTCTTTTGAAACAACGACTATCTCTGCTAAACCAGAGGTAATTAACGACGGGGCGACTGTCTTAATCGAAAACGGCACTTTTATTACGGGGCTCGCCAATCGTTTTTCAGCGGTCTTAACCGGCTATAAATTTACGGTGGCACAAATTGGCAATGCTCCGCAAAGAAATTACGCGCAAACTATTGTTTATGATTTAAGTAATGGCCAAAAAAATCAATCTTTAACGGTTCTAAAAAAAGTAACGGGCGCTAAACAGGACTTAATAGTCCAGGACTGGGTCAAAACCTACACCGCTTCTTCGACCAAACCCATAGATTTCTTATTAATTTTAGGAACAGATTCGGATAAAGCTGAAAACTAACAATATAAATATGGGAAGCTACAAGCCACAATCTAATTTGCCCTTAGTCGTAATTTGCGGACGAACTAACGTCGGCAAGTCAACGCTTTTTAATTCTCTAGTCGGCCGAAGCCAGGCTTTAGTTTCTAGTATTGACGGGACGACCCGCGATAGTAACCTCGGAGTTGTCGAATGGGCTAATTCTGCTTTCGAAATTGTCGATACAGCCGGGATTCTAGAAGGGAAATACTTAAATACTAAAATAAACAGTGACGATATCGATGCCCAGACTCAAAAGCAAGCTCGGGCTTATTTAGAAAAAGCTAATTTAATTTTGTTTTTAGTTGATAACCGCGTCGGTACTTTAGCGGCTGATAAAGAAATTGCTTCCTATCTTCAAAAGAACGAGGTCTTCCGCCGCAAGACGCTGCTCATCGCTAATAAGGTTGATAATTTTAAAATGGCCTCTGAAGCCGCGGAATTCAATAAATTAAATTTAGGCGAACCATATATTATTTCCGCAGCAAGCGGTATGGGGACAGGCGACCTACTAGACGTTATTATCGACCGCCTCGACAAAAAGAAAAAAAACAAAAAACCGGCAACAACTGAGGAGGAGACAATTAATGTTTGTATTATTGGTAAGCCAAACGTTGGCAAATCTTCTTTGCTTAACGCCATTTTAGGTTACGAACGAGTAATTGTGAGTCCTGTCGCTCATACGACTCGTGAACCGCAAAATACGGAAATTATTTATAAAGATAAAAAAATAAACTTAATCGATACGGCCGGTATTTCCAAACAAGGGAGAAAGGCGAGTGGTTTAGAAAAACCGGGCATCATAAAATCTTTAAAGACTTTGGAAAAAGCGGATATCGCGATTCTCGTTATGGATATTAGCGAAACATTAACGCATCAGGACGCAAAGCTAGTCCAAGAAATCGTTGATCGCCAAAAAAGTTTATTATTTATCGCCAATAAATGGGATTTAGTCGAAACACGCGACACTAAAAAATGGACCGAGATTCTTTACGATAAACTACCTTTTGCAACTTGGGCACCCCTGCAGTTTATCTCGGCTAAGACTGGGGAAAAAGTTAATAAAATTTTAGATTTAATCCTCCAAATTTCCGAACAAAGAAGAATGTCTCTTAGCGACTCGCAAGCTAATAAATTTTTAAGCTTCATTGTTAAAATTCATAAACCGGCCAAGGGCAAGGGCTTAAAGGCGCCGCATATTTATGAATTCCGTCAGACAAAAAGCAACCCGCCTGCCTTTGTCCTCCGCATCGGTCCTAATGACGATCTTCATTTTTCTTATGTGCGCTTCATTGAGAACCGCTTGCGAGAAAAATACGGTTTTACCGGCACGCCGATCCATACCCGAGTCACTAAAGACAGAAAATCACATACGACGTATAATGAATAATAGATATGCATATTATTGTCGGCCTGGGCAACCCGGGCGAACAATATAAAAATACTCGTCATAATGCCGGCTGGCTCGCTCTCGACAATTTTTTAGGCGAAGTCGCCTGGCAAGAAAGTCGCAAATTCAACGCCTTGATTCATGAAGATGGAGATTTTTTGTTTGTTAAACCGCTCACCTTCATGAATAATTCCGGTCAAAGTGTCCAAAAAATATTGAACTATTATAAATTATTACCAAAGAATTTCGGTTTATTAAAAAAGAAAGACTCTAATTTAATCGAGGTCTTAACAGTTATTCATGACGATCTAGATTTAAATTTTGGTGATTATCGTCTCGCCGATAATTCCGGTAGCGCCGGCCATCGCGGCGTTCAATCAATTATTAATTACCTAAAAACTAAAAATTTCAAACGCCTCCGCTTAGGCATAAAAACAGAACTGGTAAAAACCCATATTCCGCCGGATAAATTCGTGCTCCAACCCTTTAGCGCCGCCGAAAGGGAAGGCCTCAGAGAGTTACTATCTAAATTAGATATCAAAAATTTAAAATAAACATAAAATCCTCCTAAAAATCTTAGGGGGATTTTATTAATAACCGACACTATGATTAAACAATTTGAAAATCGTGATTACCAGGTTGCCTTTAGTCATTTCGGGAAAATCGGTCCGAAGAAATTAAAACGATTAGAATCCTTTTTTCCTAATTTAGCAACGGCTTTTACGGCTAGTCTACTGAATTTAGAAAAAGCCGGGCTAGAGCCACTCTTGGCTCAAAAATTTAGTTATTGGCGGCAAGCTTTTGACTTAGAGGCGGCCTTGAAAGAGCTGGCGAATGAAAAAATTAATTTTATTACTTGGCGAGAAAACAATTATCCTGATTTATTGAAAGAATTACCTGACCCACCGCCTATCTTATATTATAGAGGAGACTGGGAAGCAGCGATTAAACCCAAGCAACGCCGTCTGGCCATTGTCGGCTCTCGCCAACCGAGCGCTTACGCTACAAAAATTATTAAAGAACTTATGCCGACTCTTAGCGCCGCTGGGATAGTTATCGTTAGCGGCCTAGCCCTCGGAGTTGACGCCTTGGCTCATCAGGCGACTCTAGATAATCAAGGAAAAACCTTAGCCGTTTTAGGCTCTGGTTTAAGCACGGTTAATATTTATCCGCGGGCTAACCGACTATTAGCAGAAAGCATTATTAAGGCTGGCGGTTTATTAATTTCTGAATTTCCACCTAATATTCCCCCTCTCAAGCAAAATTTTCCGCAGCGCAACCGAATTATCGCTGGTTTATGCCAAGCAACGTTAGTTATTGAGGCTAAAGGCAAGTCTGGCGCGCTCATCACCGCCAACCACTGTCTGGAGCAAAACCGAGAAGTACTAGCTGCTCCAGGCAATATTTTTTCCGCCTTGTCGACCGGCCCTAATAATTTAATTAAAATGGGCGCTAAGCCGATTCTAAACGCGTTTGATATTTTAGAAGTCTTTAAATTAGAACCGATTATAGATCTTGACCAACTGAGACAAAGAAAAAACAAAAAAACGAGACTGGCACCTATCTTTAAACCAGAAAATGAAGCCGAAGAAGTTGTTTACAATATAATTAAAGAGAGTAATGACCAGGGAGAAAAAATTACGACCGATGAAATCATTAAATTGTCAAAACTTGACACCGCGACAATAAATAGTACACTAAGTATATTGGAAATCCGGGGAACGGTCGTCAGTAGCCTCCTGGGTTACGAAATAAATTGCTAATATTATGAATTTAATCATAGTTGAGTCACCAACTAAGGCAAAAACAATTTCTAAATTTTTAGATAAAAAATACAAGGTCGAATCTTCTTTCGGCCATATTCGCGATCTCCCGGAAAAAAAAATGGGGATCGACCTTAAAAATGATTTTACACCGGAATATGTTATCCCGGCTAAGGCGAAAAAGGTGGTCGCCGGATTAAAGTCGCTCGCTAAAAAAGCGGATGACGTTATTCTCGCGTCCGATGAAGACCGCGAAGGAGAAGCGATCGCCTGGCATTTAGCCGAAGCCTTAAACCTAGATCAGAAGAAAACAAAACGAATCGTCTTCCACGAAATTACGAAAGACGCTATTTTAAAAGCACTAGAAAAACCGCGTGCCATTAACCAGAATCTCGTTGATGCTCAACAAGCGCGTCGTATCCTGGATCGTTTAGTCGGTTATGAACTCTCGCCATTTTTATGGAAAAAGGTGGCGAAGGGTCTGTCGGCTGGGCGCGTCCAAAGTGTCGCTACGCGTTTAATCGTTGAACGAGAACGAGAAATTCAAGCTTTTAAGACGGAAGAATACTGGACTATCACAGCGGATTTAACTGGCGACAAGCCGGCCAATAGATTCGCGGCCGACTTATATAAAATTAAAAACAAAACTTTCAATAAATTAGAACTTAAGAAAGAAAAAGCGGAAGAAATAAAAGAAATTTTAGGAGCCAGTACTTACGTTATTGATAAAATAGAGAAGAAACAGGTTAGTAAAAATTCAGCCGCCCCTTTTACGACTTCGACTTTACAGCAATCAGCTAACCGTCATCTGGGTTTTAGCGCGAAACAGACCATGACCGTCGCTCAAAAACTATATGAGCAAGGGCACATCACTTACATGCGCACCGATTCTTTAAATTTATCACCAAAATTTTTAAACGAAGCCAAAGATTGGTTAAAAGATAATCTTGGTCCAGAATATAGCGCCGACACTCGCGTCTTTAAAAATAAAAGCAAAAACGCCCAGGAGGCGCATGAAGCGATTCGCCCAACTGAAGTAAATACCACGCCGGAAATACTTGCCGGCAAATTAGACAAAAACCAAGAACGTTTATATAAATTAATTTGGCAACGCGCCGTGGCTAGTCAAATGACGGCTGCTAAATTAGCGGCGACCACTATCGACGTCAAAGCGACTAATAAAAAGGAGGAATTTATTTTACGAGCCACCGGACAAACTTTAATTTTTCCTGGTTATTTAAAAATCTGGCCGGAAAAAACCAAAGAGCAAGAATTACCGATCTTAAGTGAAAAACAAGCTTTAACATTATTAGAATTACGCGCCGATACTCATTCGACTAATCCACCGGCTCGTTATTCTGATGCCAGCTTAGTTAAAGAATTAGAAAAATATGGCATCGGCCGACCGTCGACCTATGCGCCGACTATCAATACGATCATCGTTCGTAACTACGTCGAACGAGATGAAAACAAAAAATTGAAACCGACTAATATCGCCTTGGTGGTAACCGATTTATTAATCAATCATTTTCCTAAAATCGTGGATTATAAATTTACTGCCAAGATGGAAGATAACCTAGACTCCATCGCGGAAGGGAAACAAGCCTGGCCGCCGGTCATTGAAGAATTTTATGACGATTTTCATGATAATTTAGAACTTAAGTATCAAGAAATTAATAAAAAAGATATTATGCCCGAAGAAAAATCAAACGAAATTTGCGATAAGTGCGGGTCACCCATGATTATCAAAACTGGACGTTATGGTAAATTCTTAGCCTGTTCAGCCTATCCGAACTGTAAAAACATAAAAAAGATGCCAGGAGAAGGTAACGGCTATGAAAAAAAAGAACCGGACGCCGCTACTTTAGAATTACAAAAAAAATACGAAGGCGAAGTTTGCGATAAGTGCGGGTCACCCATGAAAGTTCGCGTTGGTAAATACGGCCCATTCTTAGCTTGCTCTGCCTATCCTAAATGCAAAAACATTAAAAATATCAACACCGGTGACGGTAAAGAGGTAACTTGCCCGGTTTGCGGCGAAGGCAAAATTGTCAAAAAATTCAGTCGTCGCGGCGCCTTCTGGGCCTGTAGTAATTACCCTAATTGTAAAAATGCTTATTGGGGACAGCCGACCGGCGAGAAATGCCCGGATTGTGGCGGTCTCTTAATCGCTGATCCTAAAAGCGGACAGGTCAAATGCAGCAACCGAGAATGCGGCTATAAAAAATAATTTAATTGTCTTTGATAAACAAAAAAGACCTCCCGAGGGAGGTCTTTTTTTATCAATCTAAATTTATTTCTTTTTAGTTTTACTTTTCTTATCTTGGCTTTCCGCTCGTTTTTCCTGGACAAAGGCCATGGCCCGTTTAGCGATTTCACCTAGAATCATAAAGTAAGTCGCGCTATTACGCATTTTATCTTTAGCAATCGCGATAATTTCTTCCGCTTTAGTTACGCCCATTTCTATCCGTTTGGCAATCTGATGGAGACGGTGCATGGTGGAAACGAAATAATAGATAGCTAAACAGAGAAAAAAGGTTAACGCAAAAACACAAACGGATAAAACTAAATTTAAAATGTCGCTTGAAGTACTAAACATATATTTTAATGATTAAAAATCTCGCAGTTGCGCCTCAAATTTATTTACTATTTGTGCCACTAAATCCGTCTGAATCTTATCAACCTCTCCTGTCGTCAAAGTTCGGTCGTCCGATTGAAAAGTCACATGAAAAGCTAAACTTTTTTTATCACTTGGTAACTTGTCGCCGCTATAGACATCGAAGATTTCAATCCCTTTGATTAAAGGATTAAATTCTACCAACTCTTTCTTTAAATCATTATACAATATTTTAGCGTCAAGGACAAAGGCGAGGTCACGAATAACTGATGGGTACTTTGAAGCTTCATGAGCGAGACGAGAGGGGGAGGCTAAAATTAGACCCATTAAGACGTTAAAATTAATTTCCGCTAGGACACTGGGCTTCTTGATATTAGAATTATTGGCACTTACAGTATCAAGGAGCGCGATAGTCCCGATTTCTTTACTACCAACCATAATCTGTGCGGCCATTCTTTTATCTGCCCAACCTGGAATAATCTCTAGGGGCAAAAAAGTAACTTCGGTGGCACGACTCATCAGCATCTGTAATAAATTATTAATTATTCCTTTTAAGCGACCAAATAAATCGGCGCCACCGGCCAAAACTAAACCCAAATGTTTTTCCTGATAAGGTAGCATGTCTTCAGTGGTCGCGTCTTTACGAATATTACCCGGGGCGTTAAAGAAGACGCTACCAAGTTCAAAGAATCCTAAATTATCGACTTTTGCTTGATTAGTTTTAACGTTCGAGACTAGCCCTGGGATGAGAGATTGACGTAAAAGAGTTTGAAGATCGGATAAGGGATTAGCCAGCGGCAAATAATTGAAAAATTCGATATTTAATTTTTTAAGCTGATCAGCCCCGACAAAAGAATAATTATATGCTTCATTTAAAGCATACTTTAGAGATAAAATATTTTTGATTTTTCTTTCGAGAAGTCTCTCCTTATTAAGCTCCGGTAAATTTAAGGTGGCGACAGGGAGCTGCGAAACGATATTATCATAACCAAATAAGCGTAGTACTTCCTCGGCCAAATCTTCTCTAGTACTAATATCTTTGGTCGCCCGCCAAGATGGGATAGCTATTTTTAGTTCTTCGTTCGCGTCGCTTATGATTGTGAAGCCTAATTTTTTTAAACTATTAACGACTTGTTCGCGCGGGATAGCTTGCCCAATTTTATTATTCAACCAACTTAAATCCAAATTAATCTCGTTTTTTTTATCTGGGGCATGGTTTAAATCAACCAAAGCGCTGGCGATTTTCAGATCAGGGCAAGTTTCTTTAAGCAAAGCTAAGAATCTTTTTACAGCGAGCGGTGTTAAATTCGGATCCAATGATTTCTCAAAACGGAGCGAGGCTTCGGTTCTGAGTCCTAGCCGCTGGGCCGTTTGTCTAATGCTGGTGGCTAAAAAATTAGCCGATTCTAAAACCAAAGATGCCGTCGCCAAATTAATTTCGCTGTTTCTCCCACCCATAATACCGGCTAAGGCCAGTGGTTTTTTCCCGTCAGTAATTAGTAAGTCACTTTCGATTAAAATTCTTTCTTTTTCATCTAAAGTTTCAATTACTTCACCTTTAGTCGCTCGCCGCACAACTATTTTTCTGACTTGCGCCGCGTCAAAAGCATGTAAAGGTTGCCCGCATTCCCACATCACATAATTAGTCAGGTCAACAATATTATTGATTGGGCGCTGGCCCACGGCGATTAAACGTTCCTTGAGCCAGGCTGGTGACTCTAACACTTTAATATTATCAATCTGCACAGCCGTATATCGAGGACAAAGTTTTTTATCTTCAACCTTAATTTCTAATTTATTTTCCTTCGCACTTAAAAATGTAAATTTAGTATTAAAGAACTTTTCATAGGGCTTAAGCGGCGAATCAAAGATAGCCGACAGTTCGCGAGCCAAACCATAATGGCTTAAGAGATCAGGACGATTAGATAAAGATTTATTATCAACTTCTAAAATAATATCATTAGCTTTTAAATAATCAGCGAATAACTGACCGAGCTTAGCATTTTCTTTTAAAACAATAATACCTTCGTGATTTTTCCCTAAACCCAACTCGTCTTCGGCACAAATCATACCTTCAGATTTAACACCGCGAATTTCTGATTCTTTGATTTCTAAACCATTTGGTAAATTCGCCCCGACCAGGGCAACCGGCACAAATTGCCCCACGGCCACATTCGGCGCACCGCAAACGATAGTTAACTTTTTCTTTTTTACATCGACGAGCGTAACTCGCAAACGATCGGCGTTAGGGTGTTTATTAACCTCTAAAACCTGGCCGACAACCACTTGTTTATATTGTTCTTCTTGTTTAACTAGCCCCTCCACCTCGACGGTGTGGCTAGTCAAGCCTGCCGCAATTTCTTCTGGTTTTATTTTGGTTGGAATTTTAACAAAATCTTTCAACCAATTTAAGGAAATATACATATAATTAAAATTGCTCTAAAAATTTAAGATCGCCGCTATTAAACAAACGAACGTCGCTAATATTATATTTAAGCATGGCTAAGCGATTTAAACCAAAGCCAAAAGCCAAACCAGAATAAACTTCTGGGTCAATCCCGCCGGCGCGCAAAACGTCAGGGTGAATTAAGCCCGCGCCAACAATTTCAAGCCAACCCGTATACTTGCAAACCCGGCAACCTTTCCCCTGGCATAAAAAACAAGTATATTCGCCATTATTCCCTGGTTCAACAAAAGGGAAAAATTTCGGCCGCATCCGTAGTTTGGTCCCAGCGCCAAATAATCTTTGGCCGACAATTTCCAATAAACTTTTTAGATGCGAAAAATTAATGTTTTTATCAATCATAATCCCTTCTACTTGATAAAAGGTGTGTTCATGCCGCGCATCAGTCGCTTCACAACGAAAACAACGTCCCGGGATAATCGCCTTGAGCGGCGCTCCGTATTTTTGCATTGAGCGAATTTGGACTGGCGAAGTCTGTGTCCGCATCACTAAATCATATTGGCCTTCCTTATTCTTATGATCAAGATAAAAAGTATCTTGCATGTCGCGGGCCGGATGAGTTGGCGGCATATTTAAAGCCGTAAAGTTATAATAATCACTTTCTAATTCCGGGCCATCTAAAATCATAAAGCCAAGTGAGTTAAAGAGATCCTCTAATTCATTTTGGACTAAAGTAATCGGGCTCAGATGACCATCAGCTAGGGTTTCTCCGGGCAAAGTCACGTCAATTAATTCTTTTTTTATACTCCCTTCGGCCAGTTGCCGACTAACCTCTTCAAAACGAGTTTGGAGTTCAACTTTAATTTTATTAGCTAATTCACCGACTTCGCGGCGTAAATCAACACTTAAATCTTTCAGTTCTCCCATAATCAAACTTAGCTCTCCTTTGCGGGATAAGTATTTAAGTTCCAATTCTCTTAAATACTCGCTGTTTTTTACTTGACCAAGCTCTTGTAAAAAATCAGCGCGTAATTTTTCTAATTTGTTCTTCATATATTTAACGACTCTTTTTATAACTAATTAAAAATAATTCAAAAATAGCGAAAATAATAACCAGTAGAGATAGATTTAACCAAGTAAACAGGTTTTGAGACTTAAGAATGAGCAACAGAATAACAAACAACGAAAATAAAAAGGATTGGCGAAAAGCTACTTTTACTAAATTAAAGACTAACTCTTTTTTTAAAGCCACGAAACGAATTAAAAATCCGATAATCGCCGCTGTCCCGGACAAAGCAAGAAAAAAAGATAAGTAAAACAAAGTAAAGCCTAACCAATTAGTCGCATTGGGGTCGACTAAACCGGCCACAAAGGCAAAAATACCCCAACAGACCACGGTTAGAGCGCCCATGACATATAAATAATTTTTTAAAGTCATAAACTCTTAATTATCTTGATAATTTTACTTAACTCTGTCTGATAGTTCACTAACTTTTCTTTTTCCGCGGCGACAATTGCTGGTGGCGCTTTCTCAACAAATTCCGAATTGTTTAATTTCTGAGTTTGAAGATTAATTAACTTCTCTAAATTAACTTGTTCTTTAAGGAGACGAGCTTTTTCTTTTGCTTCATCAATCGTCCCTTGCAAATAGATCTCAACCCCACCCACAGCCACCATAATCGCTTTATCAATTTTCTCTCCCTTTTCCTTAACTGCCAAAGTCGCGAGCCCGGTTCGTAAACCAAGAATCATTTCCTTTTGATCATTAAGCAACTTAGTCGCTTCTTGGCCATAAATTACCGCCTCTAATTTTTGGGCGGGCTCAATTTTATTTTCCTGGCGCGCATTTCTAACCGCGACGATTATTTCCTGAATTAATTTCAAATCTTTAGCCTCTTCAGCTATTAATTTCTTCTTAGCCGACGGCCATTGAGCGATCAGGAGTAACTGATCATTAAAACTTTGCCAAATATTTTCCGTAACAAAAGGAATAAAGGGGTGCCAGAGAATTAAAAGATTTTTAAGAAGATAAATTAAAATTTCTTCTTTATTTTTTTCAATTTTCGCGATTTCTAAATACCAATCCGCTAATTTGTCCCAAGTAAAGTCGCTTAAATCATCCGCTGCTAAGGAAAAATCAAAATTATTTAAGTTCTCCGTCGTACGTAAAATCAAATTATTCATCTCTCCCAAAATCCATTTATCAGCTAAGGTTTTAGCTTTCGGTTCTTTATTATTAGGAGTGGCGAAATACTTTTCGTCCGTCGTTGTTAAGATAAAACGAGAAATATTCCAGAGTTTATTAATAAAATTTCTTTTGGCTTCAACTTTATCTTCACTAAACCGCGAGTCATTACCCGGCGTCGTGCCCATGAGAAGAGATAAGCGCGTTGCATCCGTCCCAAATTTATCAATCATATCTAAGGGGTCAACGCCATTCCCCTTAGATTTAGACATTTTTTTACCTTGCTTATCTAGAATCATCCCGTGTAAATAAACTTTTTCAAAAGGGATCTCACCGAGCGCAAAAAAGGACATCATAATCATGCGCGAAATCCAAAGTGTAATTAACTCATAGCCGGTTTCTAAAACTTGTGTCGGGTGAAACTTCGCTAAATCATTAATTTTCTTTCCATCTTTAAAATTTAACGGCCAGCCTAAAGTTGAAAACGTCCACATTCCGGAAGAGAACCAGGTATCGAGTGTATCCGGGTCTTGTACCCAAGCATCACCCTGCGGCGCCTCTAGGCCGACAAAGGTTTCTTCGCCTTTATACCAGACCGGAATCTGATGACCGAACCAAATCTGCCGGGAGATACACCAATCATGCAGATTGTTCATCCAATCCAAATAGCGCTTATTAAATCTCTCCGGAATAAATTCAATCTCGCCTGACTCCGCCACCGCGATTGCTTTTTCTTTTAAAGATTTATTGCCTAATTTTTTTAATTTTTGATCAACGCTAATAAACCATTGGCGGGAAGGGAGGGGCTCAATCGGCGTCCCGCAACGGTAGCAGACCGATAAATTATTAGTAATTTCTTCTTCTTTTTCTAATAAACCTTTTGCTTCTAATTCCTTAACTATTTCCAGGCGGGCCACGAGAGCTGTTTGCCCAGAATATTTTCCAAAGCCGTTTTTAATTTTACCATCTTCATTAATAACTTTAATAACTGGTAAATTATTAGCCTGCGCCATTTGCCAATCAACTAAAGAATGCGCCGGAGTAACCCCCAGAGCGCCGGTTCCGAAATTTGAATCAACGTTACGATCGGCAATAATTTTTATTTTTAAAGCTTGGCCGCAAAAATCAACCGTAAATTCCTGGCCTAAATATTTCTGATAACGCTCATTTTTAGGATTAATCGCCACAGCGACGTCGCCCAGTTTTGTTTCAGGCCGTGTTGTTGAAATAGTAATCGGAAAATTCTTGTCATACTTAAAAGCATAGAGCTTAGCGCTTTGTTCTTTATATTCCACTTCATCATCAGCTAAGGTCGAGTGGCAGCGCGGGCACCAATTAACAATTCTTTCACCGCGATAAATTACGCCCTCTTTATACATCTCGGAAAACATGGTCCGAACCGCTAATTGACGTTCTTCGTCGAGTGTAAAAGAGAGGCGTGACCAATCCAAAGAAGCGCCTAGTTTACGAACTTGCATTAAAATGGTGCTTTGAGTCTCTTTTAAAAAAACCCAAACCTCTTCTAAAAACTTAGCTCGGCCAAGATCTTGGCGAGACTTGCCCTGTCCGCGCAAAAGCTTCTTTTCGACCACGTTTTGAGTGGCAATCGCGGCGTGATCAGTCCCGGGCAGCCATAAAGTTCGATCACCCCGTAAACGATGGTAACGAATCAATAAATCTTCAATCGCCACTGTTGCCGCGTGTCCCATGTGCAACTTATCCGTAATATTAGGTGGCGGCAAAACAATTGTGTAACTTTTAGCGTTTTTTGGCAAATCCAAATTATCCGGGTTAAAGTACCCGGATTGTTCCCAAATTTGATAAATTTTATCTTCACTCAGGCTCGGATTATAGGCCTTATCTAGTTCTTGCTTCATAACTTAAAATTACCAAAAAAAGCACTCTAAGTCAATGGAAAAATGACTTTTAAAAACCAAAAAAGGCTTGACTCGGCCGGAAATTAATTATATATTTATAGATTAAATTCGGTCACACCCGATCTGGTTTTAATCAAAACAAAAATGCTGGATTTAGAGCAACAAATCTTTAAACAGATTGAAAAATCAAAGAATGTCCTGATTGTCTTCCCGGCCGACTGGAATGGCGACGCGGTTTCGGCCGCCCTCGCTCTTTTTCTGTTTTTAAAACGCTTGGGCATCAATGTGGAAGTCGCGGGCTGGCGATCTAAAGAGGAAAAAAACCCCTTAGATTTTTTACCAGCTTATTCTCAAATTCAAAACAATTTAATTAATTTGCGCCGTTTTGTCGTTTCGGTTGATATTTCACAAGCCAAGGTTAATCAAATTAAATACACGATTGATAATAATCGTTTGAATTTTCTCATTTCACCATCTGAAGGCTGGTTTAAGCCAGAAGATGTGAGCTCTCAGGCCGGTGAATTTAAATATGATTTAATAATCAGTTTAGGAGCGGCTGACTTAGAATCTTTGGGCGCCGTCTACGATCGTAATGTTGAATTTTTTTACAAGACAACGATTATTAATATTGATCATCAATCAGCTAATGAAGAATTCGGCCAAATTAATTTCGTTGATCTTAATGCGGTTGCTAACTGTGAAATCCTCTACTACCTCTTAAAAAATTACAAACCAGAACTGTTAACCGAGGATATGGCCACCTGCCTCTTGACGGGCATTATTACAGAAACGCATAATTTTAAAACTAGTAATTTAACTCCTCGCACCTTACTCACTACTTCGGAGATGATTAGCTTAGGAGCGCACCGGGAAGAAATTGTTAATCGCCTTTATCGTTCTCGTGATCTGGCCGTTTTAAAATTATGGGGTCGAATTTTAAATAATCTGAAATCTGAAAACGATGGTCAACTGATTTGGTCCCAGTTAACGCTCAAAGATTTTCAGGAAACAAATACCACTGAAGCTGGTCTAAGTGATATTATTGATGAGTTAATCGCTAATGTGCCCGCCACTAAAGTCATCGCTATTTTTTACGAAGAGGCCGTGAACAAAACCAAATTATTCGTTTACTCCCTAAAAAATATCAATGCTCAAGAATTAGTAAAAGAATATAATCCTCGCGGTACGGTTAAAATCGCGCAAGTAGAATTACTTCAGAGTTTAGACCGGGCCAGCCAGGAAATTTTAGCTAAACTTAAAAACCAACTTGATAAAATAAATTCTTAATGCTATAAAATAACTGCCTCTATATTGGGCATATAGCTCAGTTGGTTAGAGCACCGCTCTTATAAAGCGGGGGTCGATGGTTCAAGTCCATCTATGCCCACCAAAGACCCAAACAGGGGGCTCGTAGCTCAGTTGGTTAGAGCGCCACGTTGACATCGTGGAGGTCACAGGTTCGAATCCTGTCGGGCCCACCACCCTAAAAAATCACGCCTCAGGCGTGCTTTTTTATTAGGCTTTCATTTACATTTTCCTAAAAAATTGCTAAATTAGATAATAAGAAGATTAATAATATGCTTTTTCAAAGAACAAAGTCTAAAACTAGCCCTAAAAAATTAATTAAAGAAGAAAGCCAGTCGGCAATTACCGAATGGCTCGATTATGAAGAACCGGAAACCGAGGGCCAATTATCGATTGATGTTTATCAAACCGATAAAAAAATTATTATTAAATCGACTATCGCCGGTGTTAAACCCGAAGACCTAAAGATTTCTCTCCATCATGATTTACTAACCATTAGAGGAAACCGGGAAGTTAATGAAAAAATAAGTGATGATAATTATCTCTATCGTGAATGTTATTGGGGATCGTTTTCTCGCTCTATTATTCTGCCTGCCGAGGTAGATAATAAAAAGGTGGAAGCCGAGCTGGAAAATGGTGTCCTCACAATTACTCTTTATAAAAGCAACCCCGGCCAAATTAAAGTCAAAGTCAAAGACTGAAACAAAAGCGGCCGCCAACCATATGAAAGCGAAAAAACGGATACTGATTTCTCTTCTGGTGTTGGTGGTTTTTTTATTGTCAGGGCTACTTGCTCTTGATTATTGGTTTTGGGCTAAAAATTCCCGAGGACGAATTCTCCCCCGAACAAATATCGGAAATTTAAACTTAAGTGGCAAAACCTATTCTGAGGCTTTAAATCTAATTACCTCCCGGGCTAATGCCATTCAAACCGAGGGTCTAAAATTTAAATATCACGACAAAGAAGTCGCTATTGCCGCGGCGACCGCCTCTTTTGATTCCGATTTATCATATCAAGTCTTGTCCTATGACCCGGAAGCAACGACCCGTCTTATTTTAGGCGACAGCTGGAAACAAAGTTTTGGTTATTACCTTTTACACCAATTAAACCCCCATCGAACAACCAAGATTAAGGCTGTTTATACTTTAGACGCTGATCAAACAAAAAATCTCTTAATTGAAAGCTTTAAAGAACTAAACATCCCGGCTATTAATGCTTATTTTTCTTTAAATAATGAAGGGGGGTTAATTGAACACCTAGAAATACCGGGTAAAGAAATCGGGGAGAATGAAGCCCTCCAATCTCTCGGCGCTAATCTTGATAATTTAGATAATAGCCCGGTGGTTCTTACTACCCATAGTCAATATCCAACGGTGACCTTGGCTGATTTAAAAAATCTAGAACCACAAGCCAAGGCTTTTGTTGGCACCGATGACTTAATCTTGCGAACTGACCAGTCTATCGTGGGCTCAAGCACACAGTCTATTTGGCTTATTAAGCCGGAAAGGTTAATTACCTGGCTCGGGACAGAAAAAACCAATGACCGAATAATGCTCACGATTAGCCAAGATAAAATTAGAGATTATTTACTTAAAAGCGTTGCTCCTTTTGTTAATTTAGAACCAACCCCGCCCCGTTTTATGATCCAAAACGGGAAAGTTATAAGTTGGCAAAATGGTTTAAGCGGCCGCCAAATCGACGCCACAACCACCGCTTTTAATATCGCTAGAAATTTCTTAAACGGGGGGAGAGACACCGCTATCACCATCCAAGAATTAGCTAACGAGGAACTGCTTAGCAATAATGATTTTAAAATCAAAGAAATTGTTGGCACCGGGCACTCACAATTCACCGGTTCGCCACCAAATCGTATTCATAATATCAAAGTTGGCGCAGCGGCTATGAGCGGTTTATTAATTAAACCAGGGGAAGAATTCTCTTTGGTTAAAAATCTAGGTGATGTTGACGCGACTTCGACCGGTTATTTACCAGAATTAGTAATTAAAGGAAATAAAACAACACCGGAATTTGGCGGCGGCTTATGTCAGATTGGGACTACTATTTTCCGAGCGGCCTTATCTTCGGGGCTGCCTATTACTTACCGCCAGAATCATTCTTACCGTGTTTCTTATTATGAACCGGCCGGGATGGACGCCGCGGTCTATATCCCAAAACCTGATGTTCGTTTTATTAATGACACCGGTAACTATATTTTAATTCAATCACGCATTGTAAAAAATGATTTATATTTTGACTTCTGGGGGGTTAAAGATGGCCGAACCGCGACGACAACCACGCCGGTTATTTATAATATTGTGAAACCAGAACCCATGAAAACAATTATTTCGACCGACTTAGCGCCGGGGCAGAAAAAATGTACGGAAAGTTCTCATAACGGAGCTGATGTTTATTTTGACTATACGGTTACTTACCCCGAGGGGGTGACAACAACACCGATCCAAGGCCGTCGTTTTAAGTCGCATTACGTGCCCTGGCAAGCAATTTGTTTAATCGGCGCCACCTCGACCGCCTCGAGCACCTTAGGGGTTTCTCCAGAAACGGGCGCGGCCACTTCTTCTAACCAAAAAGCGGCCGAATCTTCGACCGCCTCTTCAAGTACTCCTTAATTCTTATTTAACTAGTTCACCGTCAATTGTTTTACCGACCGAGTTATTGTCTTGGTCGGTTTTTTTACGCAGAGTTAATAATTGTTGTAGGGCGGTAAACAAGGTAATCACAAACCAATATAGGGTCAGGCCTCCGGGCAAAGACGCGCCAATAAAGACAGTGATAACCGGCATGAAATACAGCATCTGTTTATTCATGATGGCCGTCATACTTTCGTCTTTGGACCCCGGGGTATTAACCGCCGGCTTAGCCGTGATTAACATCTTCGCCTGCCAAAACTGCGCTAAACCAGCCAACACCGCCAAGACTATATTATTATGTGCCAAATTTAAAAAACCAAAAGAAATTGTGTTTATAGTTTCTGGTTTATAAATGAAAGGGTAAACCAGGCTTAAATCACTATTAATACCGGCGCGGAAAACACGGTAAACCGCAATTAAAAATGGCAGTTGAATTAATAAGGGGAGACAGGAAGAAAAAGGGTTAACTTTATTATTCTTATACAGCTCCATAGTGGCACGACTCAACTCCGCCTTATCATTCGCATACTTCTTTTTTAAGTCCTCTAACTTCGGCTGTAAATCCTGTAAAGATTTCTGGGATTTAATCGCTTGCCGGCCCAAAGGCCAAAAGACCAACTTAATAACCACCGTCAGCAAAATAATAGCCACGCCGAAATCTCGAAAGGAGATAGTGTTATATAAAAAGACCAAAAGATTAAGAATAGGTTGATAGAAGATGACTGTAAAAAGATGGGCCATATAATTTAATTATTAATTATTTAACTGGGTCATAACCACCCTTATTCCAAGGGTTACACCGTAAAATTCGCCAAGAAGTCATTAACCCGCCTTTTATCACCCCATACTTCTCAATTGCCTGGACACCATATTCGGAACAGCTTGGGCTAAAGCGACAAAAGCCATGAGGGTAGAAAATTTTGGGCGCGCCGTGATCAAAAGATAAGGTCTTTTGATAAATCTTAATCACCGAAATAACCACACGACGGGGTAAATTAACCAGGTAATTATTCATAATTTACCTAAAGTTAGCTTATTTATAAAGATTAAGCCGTTTAAAGCTGCTTTTTAATATTTCGGTTAATTCTTGAAAATTTTTATCTAATATTTGAGGAAAAACTATTAAAACCACGTCGTAACCCTTTTTTAGATTATTAAGTTCTGCTTTCGATATTTCTCGGATTTGCCGTTTAATTTTATTTCTTATAACTGCTTTTTTGCTAACTTTAGTGCTAACTAAGATGCCAAAACGAGTAATCATTGAATCGTTTTTCACAGCTTTAGCCCCTAAAACCTTAGCATAAAAAGATTGGCCGGTTTTAAAAACCCGGTCAAAATCTTTATTACGGCTTATTCGATTATCTTGCTTGAGCATTTAAGTTTATTTGGAAAGCTTTTTGCGACCTTTTACGCGACGACGCTTTAGGACCCGACGACCGTCTTTAGTCAACATTCTTTTCAGAAAACCATGCTTCTTTTTAGCCCGACGCTTGTTTGGCTGATAGGTTCTTTTCGGCATAATAGAAAATTATTTTTATATTTGTTTTTATAAGATAACATCTTTATTTGCTCAAGTCAATCCACCTTAAAAATCAATTTAAAAAGTTATCCACTGTTTATTAACATCTTCTAAACAAGATTAAAGCTTGTGGGAAAATAATTTTTCTAATATAATAAACCTACTAGAAAATACTCATCACTAACTCTTTTTTCTTGTTTAAATAATTTATAAGATCCCCATCCTTATGACCAATGAACAAGTCTGGCAAGCCGTTTTAGGGGAAATCGAAGTCAGTCTCTCCCGGGCTAATTTTATCACCTGGTTTAAAGACACTTTTATTTCTTCTTTCGAAAACGAACGGGTGGTTATTTGCGTTCCAAATGCTTTTGTTAAGAAGTGGTTAGAGGAAAAGTATCATAAAAACATTATCAGCGCCTTGGAAAACGTCGCTAAACAGAAAATAAAAGAAATTATTTATAAGATTGAGTTAAAAAAGAGCGGCCACGTTTCCTTCGAAATTAACAAACCAGAAACAAAGCCGGAAACGATGGAGGCGACTGAAAAAAAGGAGGTAACCGGCCCAGCCGCTCCGGCTAATGTTAATCGTTACGGTCTTAACCCGCGGTATGTCTTTGAAAGTTTTGTGGTTGGGAAGGGGAACGAGCTAGCACGAGCCGCTTGCCTGGCTGTTACTAATAATTTAGGCAAAGCTTACAACCCTCTTTTTATTTACGGTGGTGTGGGGTTGGGGAAAACCCATCTCCTCCAGGCGATTGGGAATGAAGTCGCTAAAAAAACCAATAAAATCCTGTACACGACTAGTGAAAAGTTTACTAATAATTATATTCAAGCCGTCCAGACCGGTAAAGCCAAGGAGTTTAAAAATTTATACCGCAACGTTGATCTTTTACTTGTCGACGATGTGCAGTTTATGGGCGGGAAAGATGGGACCCAGGAAGAATTTTTTCATACCTTTAATGAACTACTCCAGAACGACCGCCAAATTGTGATTACCTCGGACCGAGCCCCAAAATCTATCCCCGCTATCGAAAAAAGATTAGTTTCACGCTTCGAGGCGGGCATGGTGGCTGACGTTGGTAAACCAGACATTGAAACCAAGGTGGCTATTTTAGAAAAAAAGGCCCTAGAAAAAGGCGTGACCCTGGAAAAGGAAATTTTGATTTATATTGCCGATCACGTTCAGAATAATATCCGCGAACTTGAGGGCGCGCTAACCAAAGTTATTGCCTCCCATCAATTCAAAGGCTTAACACCAACCCTTAAAACCGTTAAAGAAGTCTTAGGCGATTTCATTTCAAATATTCAAACCAAGTCCCTGACGCCCAAAGATATTATTGAGTCCGTTGGCAAGTTTTATAATATTACTTTTAAAGAAATAACTGGGGCGAGCCGCAAAAAAGAACTAGTCACGCCTCGACAAATCGCTATTTTCTTAATCCGTGAAGAATTAAACACCTCTTACCCGACCATCGGCCAAGAGTTAGGGGGGCGCGACCACACCACCGCCATGCATGCCTATAATAAAATTAGTCATGAAATAAAACAAGGAGAAAATGAAAAGATAAAACAAGAAATTGAGTCAATTCGCCAGCTTTTTAATTGTTAATATCCTGTTAATTTCTTATTAACATCTTGGTACTAAAAAGAGGTGGTCTGTGTATAAAAACCGGGTTTAAAAAGTTATTCACAAATCGTTAAAAATTAAACACTTTTTACCCGCCACCTTATTAACAAGGAAAGTCACTAAATATCCGAGTAAAAATTTGAAAAACCAGCCAAAGTAAAAGTTATCCCCGTCCT
>CAIQRY010000030.1 GCA_903874345.1 uncultured bacterium | reverse complement strand
TTATAAAAAAATCCGCGGCCCGATTCCGAGGGCAGCGGATTTTTATTTTTTTGTTCTCAACCAGTCAACCATTTCAAGCCATTAAATTTTTGTAGACAAAAATTTTACCAGTTCATTTATGTTAATTCTTTTCTGTTCCATGGTATCGCGCTCGCGAATGGTAACATCATCATTTTCTAAACTATCAAAATCAACCGTGATGCAATAAGGCGTGCCGATCTCATCCTGCCGTCGATATCTTTTGCCGATATTACCGTTATCATCAAATTCCGCCCGATAGTTCATCTTCAAAGTATCAAAGACCGCGCGTGCTTTTTTCACTAACTCTGGCTTATTTTTAAGCAAAGGGAAAACCGCGACTTTAATCGGCGCGAGGCTTGGTTTTAATTTTAAAACGACGCGCGTTTCTTCGCCAGCCGCTTCTTCGTGATAAGCTTCTGATAAAACCGCTAAGAAAGTACGCCCCACTCCGGCCGAGGTTTCGACCACTGTCGGCATAAATTTCTGATTGTCCGATGGGTCAAGGTAACTTAAATCTTTCCCGGAAAATTTACTGTGTTGCGTTAAGTCATAATCGCCGCGCGCGTGTAAACCTTCTAGTTCTTTAAAACCAAACGGAAATTTATATTCGATGTCGTAAGCTTCCTTGGCGTAGAAAACTAAATTTTCATGTTTATGCCACTGTAAATTTTTCGCACTTATCCCCAGGTCGAGATAAAAATTCCAGCGCGCCTTTTTCCATTCCTCATAATATTTCATCATTTCTTCCGGTCGGGTAAAATATTGCATCTCCATCTGTTCGAATTCACGCGTCCTAAAAATAAATTGGCGAGCCGTAATTTCGTTGCGGAAGGCTTTGCCAATTTGAGCGATGCCGAACGGAATTTTAACGCGCGCCGTATCCAACACGTTTTTATAATTCACATAAATTCCCTGACAGGTCTCGCCGCGCAAATAAGTCGGCTCCTTGGTCCAATCGCTCGTAAAGTTCCCTAAGTTCGACTGGACGAGCAAATTAAATTTCTTGCCCGGCGTAAAATCAGATGAGCCGCAAGTCGGACATTTTATTTTTTTAACATTCTTATCAAAAATCACGTTAATTTCTTCCTCGCTCATCTTTTCATCCGCAAAAATACCCGCTTCTTCCAAGAGCGTATCAAGCCGCAAGCGACTATGGCATTTTTTACACTCCGTTAAGGGATCAGAAAAACCTTTGACGTGACCCGAGGCCTCCCAAATTTTAGGACTCATAAAAATTGCCGAATCTAAACCGACAACGTCATCCCGGAGTTGCACCATCGCCTTCCACCATTCTTTCTTAATATTATTGGCGAGTTCAACCCCGTATGGTCCAAAATCATAAACCGCTGTGAAACCGTCATAAATTTCCGACGACGGGAAAACAAAACCGCGCCTTTTGCAAAGCGAAACAATTTTCTCCAACGAATTATCGGCGTCGCTTTTCTTCATATAATTGAATTTACATCTCTTCTAAAATTTTTAAACCTAAAACTTTAAAACCATTGGCTAAAACCTGGGCGATCGCCTTAATTAAAGCGAGACGGGCGTGGCGCAAAGCCGGTTCAGCTTTAAGAATATTAATCTCATGATAATAATCATTAAACAACTGCGTGAGCTCAAATAAATATCTGGTTACCTCGCTCGGATTAAACTTTTGACCGGCTAAAGCAATAATTTCCGGATACTTCGCGACCTTCATTAGTAATTCTCTTTCTTTTGGTTCTTTAAGCACCTTCAAATCGACCGGCGGCTTGGACCAAGCCCAAGCTTCTTTGCGAATAATGCTTTTTAGTCGGGCGTAACCGTATTGTAAGTAACAAGCGGTATAGCCGTCAAATTTTAAGGCTTCTTCAATATTAAAAGTTATAATTTTTTCCGCGCTTACTTTCAAGAGCTCAAATTTAATCGTCGATGCCGTTAAACTATCCGCGACCATAGCGATTCGGCTTTTCGTCCAATCTAGGTGGCGCTTTTTCGTTTCTTGGCTTAACTTTTCCTGAATTTTTTCCTTGAGTTCTTCATAAGTAATAACGTTCCCCGTGCGTGACGACATCATCCCCTCGGGCAAAGTGACAAAATCGTAAGCAAGCTGCAAACGCAGTCGCGTGTCACCCATCAGTTCTAAGATTTTAAACAATTGCTTAAAATAAAGGCTCTGACGGACGTCAACAACATAAATTGATTCGTCTAAGCCATATTGCTGGAATTTGGTTAGAGCTAAGGCTAAGTCGCCGACCGGATAAAGAGCGGTTCCGTCCGAGCGAATAATCGGCAAAACACCCAAACCGAATTGGTCTAAATCAGCAATAATCGCGCCCTCGCTTTTCACCAGCACTTTTTTTTCTTTAAGTTCCTCTACTAATTTCAAACCCGCGTCGATCATTTCGTTTTCATAAAAAATATGGGTGAATTTAACGCCTAATTCTTTATAAATCTGGGCGAAATATTTAATGCTCCAGGCTCGCGTCTTTTGCCATAGTTCATAACTCGCGCCCTGGCGGCTTTCGATCTCTTTCATAATCTGACCGACTACTTCTTTTTTCTCCGGTTCCTTTTCCAAGGCCTGAGTCGCCGCCACATAGCATTTGCCTAAAAGATAGCCGCGATTTTCCGAAGACGCTTGGAACTCCGGATTATTTTGCCACTCCCAAAGCGTCTTGGCAACATGAATACCAAAATCATTAATATAGGAAACTGGAATCGCTGCATAGCCATTCGCCGTGAGCAGTCGATTAATCGCGTCGCCATAAGAAATATTCCGTAAATGACCGACATGATATTCTTTATGCGTATTGCCATTAGAATATTCAATCATCACCCGTTGATTTTGACCGTTGGTATTTTGGCCGTAACTATCTTTGGCGTTTTTAACTTCATTTATAAGCGCCGTCGCTAAATATTCCGGCTGGAGAAAGAAATTAAGATAGGGGCCAACTGCCTTAACCGTCTGAAAATATTCTTTTAAACTTAGGTCTTGGCTTAATCGCGTCGCTAATTCCGTCGCTAATATCGCCGGGCTTTTCTTTTCCTGACTCGCTAATTCAAAAACCGCCAAGCTTAAATCGCCTAAAGTAGTCTCCGGCGGGTAAGAAAAATTAGCTTTCTCCAAATTTAAAGCGACCTTAATCTTCTGTTTTAAGTCATCAAGAAAATACATCTTATTGCTTAATAATTTTTAAAAACGATTTCTTGCCACGAGAAATAACCAGGCCGGAGGCCGAAAGTTCATATTTCCGATCTATCTCTTTAACGATTTCACCGTTTATTTTTATTCCT
>CAIQRY010000029.1 GCA_903874345.1 uncultured bacterium | reverse complement strand
GAAGGCATGAAAAAATTTTTCAAATCCGGAACGAGCGCGATGGTTCTTAATAATCCCGCCAACACCGATTAATTTATCGTCTCCGGATTTTTCTGTCCAAACATTCATAATCCGGGCGCAGAAATCCGTTTCTAGAGTCACATCATCGTCAAGCATGAAAAATATCTCATTCGCCACTAATTCTAAAGCCTTATTCTTTGACTCCGACAGCCCCCGTCTTTCAAGCTCATGATTCTTCTGATAATAAACGAGCGTGATACTTTTGAGTCCTAATTTATCTCGCCAAGTATTAATAAATTCCTGGGGTAAAGCCCCGTCATCGATAATCAATAATTCTGCCGGACTTACTGTCTGTACTAAAACAGACACGAGACATTTCTCTAAATCCTCTAAACGATTATAGGTCGGGATAACCAAACTAAAATTCATAAATTTTTTGATACTCTTTGACCATGGTTGAGGCGCTAAACGACACAGCCTCGGTTTTAGATTTATCAGGTCGAGTAAAATGGCTTAAGAAAGCCGCGGTGTCATTAAGTACGAAGCAATTAGTTTCCCCAATCACTTCGCTATTTCCGCCAACCTCACTCGCTAAGACCGGAACGCCACCTAAAACCGCTTCGATTAAAGAAATAGATAAACCTTCATGAAGCGAAGGCAAAACAAAAAGGTCAAAAGCTTTTAAGAGGCGGCTCGCGTCTTTAAGCTCGCCGGGTAAATAAATATCTTCTTTTAAATTCAGACTGGTAATTAATTCTTCATATTTCTGGCGGGACGGCCCTTCTCCGATAATAATTAATTTCGCCGTCGGTTTTATTTTTTTTATCTCCGGCCAAAGGCGAATTAAGAAATCATAATTCTTTTGCGGTGCTAAACGGCCAATGGAACCTAATAGATAACTCTCACCCAAATCTCGATTAATTAATTTCGCTATTTCAAGACGCGCTACGGTCGGACTTAAAAAATAATCCGGTCCGAAGTCCAAACCATTATAAATCACGATGCCCCGCGCACTAATTCCCTGCTTTTCTCCTTCTCTAAAGTCATAACGACTCACAAAGACCGTCTTATTTACGTAGCGCAGAAAAAATTTAAAATAAAAACGATATATCACTTTAAGCAACCCCGGCGCCGGATATTTCGGATCTAAAACCGAAAGGCCGTGGACTGTAAAAATAACGCGCGGCTTTTTCTTTGACCAGCGCGCGGCGAGAGCGCCGGCTAAAGCGTTACTGCTATTTAAATGAATAAGCTCGAAACCTTCCTGATCAATTAATTTCTTAAGCTCACGGCTAAAAAGCCAATTAGTAAGAGGGTTCTGACTTCGTTTTAGGTTATTTAAACGGTAAAAAGGAATATTCGCTTTCTTAAGTTCTTCCGGCAAATAATCGCCAAGACCGGCGGCGACTGAAATATCATCTTCCGCCGCCTTAAGTCCTTTGGCCAAATTCAAGACAAAGGCCTGCGCCCCGCCGATTTCCGCCTTAGTTATAAGAAGTAATATTTTCATGCTTTTATTCTATCTCTTAGCCAAACTAAAACTGGGATAACAAAATAGGAAATTAAAGTCGCGATGGCGGCGCCGCTTAGACCAACCATCGGAATTAACCAAACATTCAATAGGACATTGGCGAGCATGGCCGCTAAATTAACCCAGAAAATCGTTCGCGTTGCGTTCTCAGCCATTAAATACTGATTAACCGCGAAGCCTAAAAATAAACCGACGCCGCTCCAGATATAAATCTGTAAAATCGGCACGGCGAGTAAATAATTCGCGCCAAATAAGATAGAAATAATCGGTTTGGCGAGTAGCGAAATCGGTAAGGCGATAAGAATACCAATCACGCCCATTAAAAAATATAAATTTCGAAGGCGCCGCTGATACATTTCCACACCGGTTTTCTTAGCATTAATAATTGCCGGAAAAAGCGAAGCACAAATTATGCTTGGCACGAAATAAAAAATTTCTACGATTTTTACGGCGGCCGCATAAATACCGACCGCTTTCTTATCCATTAAGTTCCCAATCATGACCTGATCAATGCGCAGTAAAATAACACTGGCTGCGGTCGAGAGCATTAAGGGCCAAGCGTTGCGCCAAATTTCTTTGGCCAAAACCGGATTAAAGCGCCACTGTCTAATACGCAAACCATATTTTTCATAAACCCAGATGAAACCAATTCCCTGCCAAACAACATCAAAGACATAAATTAGAGTTAGCCAAAAGACACCTAAGCCAAATAAAATAAGCAAAACTTTTAGAATTGAGGAGATAATCGTCGCCATGACCTGCGCTTGAACGGTTTTTTTCGCTTTTACTTCGGCCTGAAAAAAAATGATAATGATATTAATCGCCGCCAGAATAAAGGACGTGGAATATAAAACAATTAATACCTTAGTCAAAGGATCGGATTTAATAACGAGCGCCGCGATTGTGGCTGCTAAAAAAGCGATTGTGCCGCCGATAAGCTTTAGACGGAAACCCGTGCCTAAAAGTTCATCGCGTTTTTCCGGAGACTTTACTAAGTCGCGAGAAATGATGCCGCCTGTTCCTAAATCAGCGATAAACGCGAATAAGCCGGCCAAAGCTAGGGCGTAGCTGATAATCCCGTAATTATAGGGGCCTAAATAGCGCGCTAACCAAACACCGATAAAGAAAGCAACAATGAGCGAGAACAATTGCCCAATAAACATCCAAACCGTATTGGCGCTATAGCGTCTTATGCCCTCATGCTTAAAAATCCAACGCCATTTGGTCGGAGTAAGCTTTTCAATTACTAATAAAATCTTGTCAAACATGTTAATTAATGGCTAAAATAAGCTTATTTATATTATAGCACATTCAAAAACTCGCAACATCTTAGGCTAATTTTCGGAAATATTTGTCCATAATTAGCTTGAGCCAGGCGCTATAGCGTTCCGGGTGCCGGGCCAGGTCTTTTTTTAATTTCTCTAGACCAATATATTTATACGCCACGGCCTCTTCTCTATTTAAGTTCGGTTTTAAGTCAGAGCGACCGACAAAGACATGATCGATTTCGTTTTCAATCAAATTATTTGCGAGGCGGGCACGATAAGCGAAACTAAAAACTTCTTGAAGCGGGACGGACAAGCCGGTTTCTTCTTTAAGGCGCCGCCTAACACTTCGCGTCGAAATTAAAGGACGAGAAAAATGGCCGCAAGCGCTGTTCGACCATAAACCACCGCTATGATATTTCTCACGCGCCCGTTTTTGAATTAATAATTCGCCGCACGAGTTAAAAATAAAAATAGAAAAGGCGCGATGACGGCGGCCTAAGAGATGAACGGCTAATTTTTCGCCATAACCGATTGCTTGATCTTTTTGGTTGACGAGGAGGATTGACTTGGTTCTTTTTTGTGCTATCATAAAATTATCACTACGAAAAAGACCCTTATGCGGTTTCGTCCACATCGGGGGCTTTTTCTTTTTTGGCGCCAATTATTGATTTTTGATTATCCAAGTAAGCGGTTTGCAATTCCCTATACAAATCTTCAAATCTTGGGATTAAACCAATAAAAAGATACGCGTAGCAAACTGAATATTTTTCTTTTAACCAAATTCGAAAACGACGATAATCGAGCTCCCAGCTCATATCTTTAATTCCTTTGTGCAAATTAGCGCCATCAATATAGGCAAAATTATTATTTTCTACTCCTTTCATAACCTTAAAAAATAACCCCCTTATTATAACATAAGAGGGTTAAATTATTTCTAAATTTTTTCTAAATAAAAATCGGATGGCGACGGATCTGACTGATTAGCGGTTCAGCCAGGTTACGGTTAATTGCAAGACCGTCGCGAACATGACCCAGGCGAGATAGGGCGTGTTAATCCAGGAAATCCAGCGGGCATAAGGATAAATCGCTAAAAGGGCCCAAATTAGGGTCCCCAGGACAAGCAGGATGTCTAAAGCGGCCAAATAATTGTTTTTTAGGCCGAATTGGATGGTCGTGAATAGAAAATTAAAAAGCAAGTTGAGAGCGAACGGCAGGGCGAGCGCGATCGGCCACTGCCTAGTAATAACTTTATAAAATACCGTACCAAAGGAAGCGGCGATAAGAATATAAAGCACGGTCCAAACCGGACCG
>CAIQRY010000028.1 GCA_903874345.1 uncultured bacterium | reverse complement strand
TAATAATTATAATTACGGTAATAATTTTTCCCGTCTCCATAGTAGTAATCAGGCGGCCATAATTAATAATTTTATTTATCGCTGTTTTGATGAAGATTTTCGCTTTTTACTTAATACGGAAGAATTGACTAGTCTTTTTCATTTTCCACTTAAAGGAACGGAAACGCCAAATATCATGTGGCTCACCGCCAAAATTGCGCCGGCGCCGGCCGAAGTGCCGACTGAGGGAATTACCCTGGGTGAAAATGTTTATCGCGGCGTGAAACAGGAAATTCGTATGAAGCGCGCCGATAGGCGACGGCATACTTACGTCATTGGTAAATCCGGTACTGGTAAATCAGTTTTCTTAACGGATTTAGCCGTGCAAGATATCCAAAACGGGGAAGGTGTCTGCGTTCTTGATCCGCACGGTGATTTAATCAGTGATATTTTAGATCGTATTCCGCCGGAACGGGCTGAAGATGTAATTATTTTTTCACCGGCTGATTTAGAAAGACCAATGGCCCTTAATTTATTAGAGTATGATCCTCGTTATCCGGAGCAAAAAGGTTTTGTCATTAATGAGATGATTGGTATTTTTGATAAATTGTATGATTTGAAAGCGACCGGCGGCCCGATGTTTGAGCAATATATGCGTAATGCCATGCTCTTGGTTATGGACGATCCAGAGACCGGTTCGACTCTCATGGAAATCCCGAAGGTTTTAGCCGATGAAGAATTTCGTCGTTTAAAATTAAGTCGTTGTAAGAATCAAACCGTAGTTGACTTTTGGCGCAAGGAAGCAGAGAAGGCGGGCGGCGAAGCGGCGTTAGCTAATATCGTCCCCTATATTACCTCGAAACTGACCTCTTTTATTTCTAACGACATGATGCGGCCGATTATTGGTCAGCAGAAAAGCGCCTTTAATCTGCGTGAAGTCATGGATCAACAGAAAATTTTGCTCATTGACTTGCCGAAAGGTTTGGTTGGTGAAATGAACGCCTATCTCTTAGGCATGATTTTAGTTGGTAAGATTTTAATGGCGGCTTTGTCGCGAACCGATATGCCAGGCGAAGCGCGCAAAGATTTTTATTTATACATTGATGAATTCCAAAATTTTACAACCAATTCGATTTGTCAGATTTTGTCGGAAGCGCGAAAATATGCTTTAGACTTAATTATCGCTCATCAGTATATCGGCCAATTATCTAAGGGGCAAAATACAGAAATTAAGGATGCGGTCTTTGGTAACGTCGGCACCATGGTGACCTTCAAAATTGGTTCAGAGGACGCGGAATTTTTAGTAAAGGAATTTTCTCCTGTGTTTAATGAATATGATTTAATTAATATTGATAAAGGAACTGCTTATATTAAACTTTTAGTTGATAACAGTGCGCTGCGTCCTTTTTCCATGAAAACAATTTGGCCCATTCTGGGCACGAAACGTCCGGGCATGGCGGAAAAAATTCGAGCGCTTAGTCGTTTGAAGTATGGTCAGAACGCGCATCTTGTGGAAGCGGAAATTAGACGCCGCACGGCTTTAACTCCTAAATCATAAATAATTTTTATGTCGACCTTATACCGCGATTATCGTCCGCAGAATTTTTCCGAAGTTCTGGGACAGAATCATATCAAAATAACTTTACAGAATGAAATTAGCAACGGCAAAATTGCGCAGGCTTTTTTATTCTGCGGTCCGCGGGCGGTGGGCAAAACAACCTTGGCGCGCGTTTTGGCGAAAGCCGTTAATTGCGAAAAGCGTAAAGAGGGAAAGTATGAACCCTGTAACGAGTGCGCCGCTTGCCGCAGCATTACTCAGGGTAAAAATTTAGATGTCGTCGAAATTGATGCGGCGAGTAATACGGGAGTGGATAATGTGCGCGATAATATTATTGCTTTTTCGCGACTGAGTCCGGCTAGCATTAAGTATAAGGTTTTTATTATTGATGAAGTTCACATGCTGTCCCTGTCCGCCTTTAATGCGCTTTTAAAGATTATCGAGGAACCGCCGGTGTATGTGATTTTTATTTTATGCACGACGGAAATTCATAAAGTACCACTCACAATTATCTCGCGGTGCGAGCGTTTTGATTTTCAACGGATTAGTGTTAGTGAAATTGTAAAAAAATTATCTTATATTGCGAGTCAAGAAAAGGTGACCATTGACTTCGAAGTTTTAGAAGCCATCGCACGCCGTTCGGGCGGTCATTTACGTGACGCGGAAAGTCTTTTGGGTCAGATTTTTTCGCTCGGCGATAAGAAAGTAACGCTTGAACAGGCCGAATTGGTGATGCCGCATTATAATAGTCATGAAGCCGTCGATCTTTTGGAATTTTTGAGTCGTAAGGATGCGGCGCGCGCCGTGGGTCTAATTAATAATTTAGCCGATAGCGGCGTAAATATTAAAAATTTTAATGCTGAACTTATTGGTTTGCTTCGAAAAATAATTTTAAATAAATTAAGTCCGACGCTGGCGCAAAATTTAGGTTTGGACTTAGGAGCTAATCTAGAGATGCGAATTAATCAGGTGGCAGCTGATTTGAATTGGGATCAGCTTTTAGCCTTTACCCGCCGCTTTTTAGAGGCCTATAGCGATAATCGTAATCCCCTTATCGCCCAATTACCCCTGGAATTAGCCATTACCGAATTATGTTTTATTAGTACTAGTAGTGAAGTAAAAATCGCGTCGCGTCCTAGCCGTGTGATTGACGCTCCGCTTCAGCCCGCGCCGCCGAGTCGATCTGATGTTCAAAATTTAGAACCGACCGAAAAACCAGTAGAAAGTAGACCTCTGGCCATGGCCGCTGATTTTAATCAAAGCGCAATCATGGAAAAGTGGCCGGAATTTTTAGTAAAAATAAAAAAATACAATCATTCCTTGTCCTTTATCATGCAGAATTGCCAGCCACAAAATATAAAGGATGGTCAGCTTAATTTAGTTTGTAAATATAAATTTCATCAGGATCGTCTTAAAGATAATACGGTTAAAGGTTTGGTAGAAAAAACTTTAGCAGAAGTGTTCGGTGGTGTTTTAGGTTTTTGTTCTCTGGTGGATGAAAATTTAGAACTAAGAAGAGAAGAGAAGGTGATTGAATTAGACGCGACTACTAGCGCCCCGTCCGCCCCGGTGGCGGAAAAGACAGAAGCAGCTGGAGGTCTGATTGATAACCTCCTTAAAACATTTGGCGGTGAAGTTATTAATTAATATATTAAATATATGTTGGATATAAAATTTATTCGGGAAAACCCGGATTTGATTAAGAAAAATTGTAGGAATCGTCTAGTTGATGTTGAGGTTGATGTTTTATTAGCCATTGATGTCGAAATCAGAACACTGATAACGCAGATTGAAAACGCCCGTGCCCGCCGTAATCAAGTTTCTAAAACCAAACC
>CAIQRY010000027.1 GCA_903874345.1 uncultured bacterium | reverse complement strand
GAATCCGGCATGTCACGACTATCCAAAGCCGCCAATTTAAAACGGACTAGCGCCTATGTCGTTTTTAGCAGTCTCGAGCAAAAAGGATTACTCAGCAGTGTCGACGCTTCCAGCGGCAAAAAATTCATTGCCAAGGAGCCACGTTATCTTTTATCCAAGCTCCGAAAAGAGGCGGAAGCAGTCGCCGAAGTTTTACCCGAGCTGATGGCTTTTAGTAATAACGTCAAACAAAAACCGCGAATCACTTATTATGAAGGCGTCGAAGATTATAAAAGAATTGTCGAAGAATGTTTGCATTATCCGAATTCGACCATTCGTCACATCGGTTCTCTAGCCGAAGGACATCGCTCTCTAGGTAAAGATTATGATTTACGATATTTCGCGCCGAATAGAATCAAGAATAATATTTCTCTAAAAGCGATTTACTTGCCTGAAGTTAAACCTTTATTTAATGAAAATAATCGACAACTTCGTGAAGTCCGTTTTCTGCCGGACACCACCAAATTAAAAACCCTAACTTTAATTTACGGCCACCGCGTGGTTATTTCGACCTCGAAAGACAATCTGCTCACTATTGTGATTGACAGCGAAGAGGTCGCTAGCGACGAGAGAATGAAGTTTGATCTACTTTGGGATGCCTTGTCGGTGAGTAACAAATAAATATTAAGTATGAAAAAAGCCGCTTGTTTTACCAAACGGCTTTTGTGTTAAACGCGACTCACCGCGTTTTTAAACTTTGTTTCCTCCCAACGATTTTAGCTCGCGGAAGTACTTATTGTCCTTGGCGACGGCTAAGGTTTGAAGGAGAAATCGGCTCGCGGGAGACGACACTGTTAATTTGAGTAAACATCCTTTAGCTTGATTGGCAGCAGCTTGCGCCAGTTGCCGACAGCTACGATAGGCGCCGCTTGAAACCATCTCCGAACGGATATTCTGTTCGCTTAATTTTAAGGTCGGACGATTTTTAATCAAATAATACAGGGGCGCGGTCATCTTGCTTTGTTTCCAATCAGCCAAAGAATCACTCTTTAAGCTTGAAAAATCAGCAATATCGTTAACTAATTGGAATGTTAATCCGATAGCTTGGCCGGCTTGATAAGCGGCTTCCGCTCCTTCAGTGTTACCAGCGGCGATATAGCCCACCCAAAGCGAGAAACCATACATCGGCCCAGAGAGTAAACGACATCTTTCCTGATAATGAGACAGGTATTCGATTTCGTCGTTCGGAAAATTAGTAGTCGTCAATCTGGCATCAATTACCTGCCCGGCATAAGTTCGGTCAATTTCAAGCGCCAAACGTTTCATGATGGCGAGCCGAATCTCGGCTGGAATAGACAAATCGCAAATCAACTTTGTGGTCAGATCAGAAAAAAATTGTCCGCCACTAATGAGGTTCAATAAACGATCATCACTCACCTTAAGCTGTTTATTGTCCAGCAGATAGTTATGAGCATAAAGATGCAGATTGCTTGTCTCGGAAATAGCAGCAAGCTGGGTGGCGAGATTTTGATCAGTGCCACCAGCCGCATGATAAGCGAGGACGGAAAGAAAAGGCCTTAGTCGCGCCTTCCCTGTTCGTTTAGAGTACAGCGCTCGCGCACTTTCGGGCATGACCTGCTTCGTGATTACTTCGTCGACACTTAAGCCGGTTTGGCTCATGGATCCAAAATAATCTTTCTTGTCCCGCCAAGTCGCGAGCGGAACAATAGCCAGCGACGGCGGTTTACGGAATTCGTCGATTTTCCGAAATTTGATTGTAACTTTGTGACTTTCCGGACGATAAGTGTGTCGCATTTTTCCGTCAGGAAAATCGTGGAAAGCCCAGCTATCGGTGACCGGCGTAATACTCATAACCGAATCGACGTTAACGATATCACGGTATTCTCCGTCAGCTAAGATAATTTCCTTACCAGATGGTAAATAATAGTTGATCAGATCTTGACCGTGGAACTTCAGGCCAAGAACCTGAATGACTGAAACGACATTCACTTCTGTAAACATCGCTAAAAAGATCAGACTCATGAAGAGTCCGACCAGTATTCGCCTAACTTTTCTCATGATTTATATAGTTTTTCGTTATTTTTCTAATGTTAAGGTTCAATTATTTAACTTAAAATTATAACAAGTTATTAAGATTTTGTCAATACAAATAGGTATAATAAAAATAGGCTAAAATAAGCCTATTTTTACTTGGCACGGGATGAGGGAATCGGACCCCCGCCAACGGTTTTGGAGACCGTCGTACTACCACTATACGAATCCCGCAAGAGCCTTTATTCTTTCTTTTCGCTCATCGGCTCGCCGCAGCAAACTAAAGTGCCGCCACCATCTTTAACAAACTTTACTTCATTACCGCAATGCGAGCAAACAAATATTTTTTCTTCGCGTTCCATAGATTTAAGTATTAATGAATTAAAACTCAAAATTAATAATTTTCCGCCAGAATTTCAAAGAAGGCTTGAGGATGTGAACAGGCCGGACAAACGACTGGCGCTTCTAAACCTTCATGGATGTGACCGCAGTTGGCACATTTCCAACGACGGACTTTCGATTTCTTAAAGACCTCTCCCTTCTCAACATTAGCTAATAACTTTCGATAACGCGCTTCATGCGCCCGTTCCACTTCGGCTACTTCCTTAAATAAACGCGCGATGTCGGCATGCCCTTCTTCTAGGGCTTCTTTTTCCATGGTCGGATACATCGTCGTATTTTCATAACTTTCGCCTTTAATCGCGGCGTCTAAATTTGCTTTGACGTCGCCAATTAGGCCTAATTGTTTCGCCCAAATCTTCGCATGCTCTTTTTCATTTCCGGCCGTCTCTTCAAATAAAGCGGCGATCTGCTCATAACCAGCCTTGCGGGCGACGGAGGCAAAATAAGTATATTTATTACGGGCCATGGATTCACCGGCAAAAGCGTTTTCTAAATTCTTTTGAGTCTTTGGTCCTAACATATGTTTTAAAATTAATGATTAAACTTATTCTTTAGCTAACTTCTTAATTTTCTGCTCAATTAAGTCATTATCTATCTGCGATCGTTTTAATTCCTCGCCGAATTCAAGCTCGTAAATATGCAAAACCGTAACGGCTAAAGCGACAATGAGCGGGCCTAAGACGACGCCCCAGAAACCAAAGATAACAATACCGCCCATGACCGCAAACAAAACAAAAATCGGATTAATTTCGGCCTTGCCCTTAATCATATAGGCGCGAATGATATTATCAGTTGTCCCGATAATAAGCGCTCCCCATAACAAGACAAATATTCCCTGCCAAACGCTACCGATGAGTAAGTAATAGATGCCCATGGGGATATAAAAAATCATGGAACCGATATAGGGCAAGAAAGATAGGAGGGTAATGATAATAAAGGCGAGGAGTGCCGGAAAACCAACGACGGCAAAACCGATTGCCCCGACAATACCCTGGGCAATGGCGGTTACAAAAGTGGAGACAAACGTCATATAACTAACCGCGCGAAATTTCTGAAACAGCGCTTGGTCGTATTTATCCGGAAACGGTGACAAGCGCATGAGCCAAGCCATCATTTTCTTACCGTCGACAAAGAAGAAGAAGGTAGTAATGATAATCAGGATTAACGAGACCAAGAAATTCGTGGTCTGCTTTAAAGCCATGGTCGCGCCGGACAGTAGCCAATTGCTCGACTGTTGTAAAATATTCAAGAAAATACTCTTGAAGGTCTCATTATGAAAATCATAGTCACCCAAATTCAAATAGCTCAAAGCACCTTGCTGGAAGAAAGGAGTTTTAAATAAATCATTAACGCTATGACCATTAAAGAAGTCCACGGCCTGCGAATAAGCTTCCACCGATCTCTGACCAGCGTAAACCACAATCTTAACCGACGGAATAATAATAATTAGGATGAGCAAGAAACACATCAGAAAGGCGGCCAAATAACGGCGACCGTGGAAAAATTTCGAAAGCCAATTGAATGGTTTATAAAAAACCGAGGCCAAGATCGCCGCGACCAGGATTTCGGTTAAAAAGGGCCTAAAAACCAAATAACAGCCGACTAGGACTAAGAGGACAAGAATTAAGAGAAACGGCTTAGTTAAATTCTTAGGCATAATATTTTATTTAGTTTCTTTATGAAGAGTATGTTTTTTGCAATGTTTACAATACTTATTCATTTCCAGTCTTTCTTTAAGGATCTTTTTGTTCTTGTGGGAATGGTAATTAACGGTCTTGCAAACCGTGCATTCCAACTTGATCATGTTGTCTTGGGACATATTTGTTTTTAAATTTATAATAACTTAATAACTTAAAGATATAAAAAAAATCGTAAAAAGTCAAATTTTACCACTATTTTAGGGTTATATTAGGTCATTTCTGGCAATGGGCGCAAAAATGCGTCCCCCGGCCTGCAATTTTAATTCGGGACAAGGGCCGACCGCAAACCAGACAAGCTTCCCCAGAGCGGCCATAAACCTTTAAAAAGCGGGAAAAATTGCCCCGGCGACCCTGCGAATCGCGATAATTATTAAAGGTTGTGCCACGCTGCTTAATGGCAAACTTGATTACCTGATTAATGGCCGACCAGAGTTTTTCTAGCTCTCCTGGTTTTAGGCTACCCGCCAGGCGCGTCGGATTAACACGGGCGGCAAATAAGGACTCATCAACATAAATATTACCCAAACCCGCCAAACGTTTCTGATCTAAAAGTAAAACTTTTATCTTTGTTTTCTTATTTTTTAAAATTTCTTTAAATCGCACCAGAGAAAATTCTTTAGTCAGAGGCTCGGGGCCGTAATTATTTTTTAATATAACAGCGAGCTGGTCGGCGGTCACGATTTTCAAATAGCCAAACTTGCGCAAATCATTAAAAAACAAGCGACCGCCGTTTTTGAAATCAATAATTACTCGCGTATGCTTATTTGGTAATTCCCCACCCACGGCGCTATCCAGAAAACCGGCCTTAAGGCTATGACCACCCGCGATTTTCTGTTTCTTATTCTGATAAATCAATTGTCCGGTCATTTTCAAATGAACCAAAAGAAAATTCAAGGGCAAAGCAAAAATCAGGAGCTTGCCGCGCCGACGAATTCCCTTCACCTTTTGACCGACAAGGGCCTTTTTAAAAAAAGCCGCGGACGGAAACACGGTTTTGGGATTTAAAATTTTGACGGCGCAAATGGTCTCGCCAGTTAGAACCACAGCCAAATCGCGCCGGATAGTTTCCACCTCCGGTAGCTCAGGCATATTAAAGAGATTTCAAAATAATAATGATAATCGTCAAGACAATAAATAAAACAACAAAAATCTTGACGAAACTTACTCCTAATTTATCTGGATCAAATATAGGCATATTAGTGGGCCGAGTTGGATTCGAACCAACGAAGGCGCAAGGCCAGCAGATTTACAGTCTGCCCCAGTTGACCGCTTTGGTATCGACCCCTTAATTAATTAACAGAGGTAGTATAATAAAAAAAACTTCAAATGTCAAAAAGGTCGCCACCAGGGCAGCGATCTTTTTAATTTACGTTTTAATCCTTTTATTTTTAGCCTTTAACATTAGAAATCAAGAAGCTGACTAAGGCATAAGCCGCAAAGATGATAACAAGACCAATCGCGGACCAGATAATGATATCGCGTCCTTTCTTAACTTTATCCGGCGCGCCGCTAGAGGTCATCCAGGTTAGACCGCCATAGATAAACATAAGGAGGGCCAAAGAACCGACCACGCCTAAAATGGTATTAATAATACGGCCGATGAGTAGTTGCGGCGAGTTAATTGAGCCTAAGGGATTAGTTAAGCAGACCGTACCGGTCGGACAGGAAGAGCCGTTAGTTGAACCTGACTCTACGACCCAGGCGCAACCAGAAATCGCCTCACATTGCGTTTTCGTTGTCGCAGTACAGCTCCCACCCCCCGCACAATGATCAGCCGCGAAAGATAAAAAAGGCCAAAATAAAAACCCAAAAACTAGGGAAACAAAAACTATTTTTTTAGACATATTTATTATATAAATACTTGGTCTATAAATCTACTATAATTAAAGCATATTTTCGAAAATAAAAAAAGGGAGACTGGGGTCTCCCTCGGAAAATTAGTCAGTGATGTTAATCGATATCTAGTTCGATTAGCACTTCCTGGTTTGTAGCTTTGAGCTTGAACTTACTGGGCAGGTTGCTCGTTTGGCTGCCCTTCGGGACGTAAATTTCATTACCATGTTCTGGCACGACGATAAAGTCGGCGTTGGAATAAAAAATCGTCTTACTCAAGGAATTATTAGGGACATTAATCAGTCCTGTTTCCTGATTAGGGCCTAACTTGAAGTAAGGCTTGTCACCGGGATAATAATTCTTGGCGGTTTCTGTCGGTTTCGACGTTTGCTCAGTTTTGTCTTTAGCTTCATCTTTATTACTTTTGACGTAATGATTGATGATGCTGCCGAGGCAGAACAGGAAAAGGAAAACACCGACCGTACCGGCAATCCTGGATTTCGTCTTAAAAGCCGAGGACAGACCAATCAGTCCCAAACCGGCAAACACGAAAGCCCAGATCTGACGCCAGTAGAAATTCACACCGCTGAAGATAAGGGTACAGATAAAGTAGGTAATCAAGGCGATAAAAACTCCACCGAGAGCCCAGAGGATATCGATTCCTATGGCTCTCCAGTCAAATTTTTTGTCGTCGCCGGCACCAGGCTGATTATTAGGCGCCCCGTTTTGATTAGCTCCGATTTCCGGATCATTGGGAATAAACTGAATTTGAGGTTCCATGGTTTCGTTATTGGTTTTTTTGTTTGTTTACGGATTCATTCCGGCGCCAATCAAAGCACCTTGCTTAATAGCTTCATTACCGCTTTCGATAATAACCGTCTTCTGCGTATTCGAAGCATTTTCGACTGCCTCCCACTGTTTGTTTTTCAGCAGGAAGTACGTCACTTCGCCAACCGGGATACCGGTTTTCGAAGAGATTTCTAGAATTTTCTTAGCCTGTCCTTCGCCTTCCAGAATCTGAATTTCTCTGTTCGCCTCGCCTTTGATAATCGCAGTTGCTTTATCAATCAGCGCTTGTTTCCTTTTGATTTCGGCAATTTCTAATTCTTTCTCGGCCTGGAGAATGAGCACGCGCTTCTCTTCCAGAGCCGGTGTTAATTCGAAATCGGCAAGAGCTAAACTGACCGGCATTATCCCCCAGGAAAACAGCGTCTTATAATAATCACTGTTCTCCCAACGAGCTTTAATTTCATCGTCAGTCGGATTACTTTTTAGGAAAGCCGAGCCAAGGACTATGGTAAGGATCGTGAAATCTCCGTTCATCTCGATTGCCTCTTCCAGGGTATAATCACCCAGGAAGCCGCGTACGAGGGAATCCGTTTTCTCTTCCACCGCCTTGAACAAATTCTGGACGGCGTAAGTAGACAAATCCGATTTCATGATCTGAAGATAGAGGGAAACCCTAAGAGACGAAGAGCAATCTTTGAATTCGACGCTGCCGCCTCCGAAACCGGTCGTAATCTGATCGTTCAAGAACAGCTTCATAAGTTGCTGCCCCTTGAAAACCTTGGAGCGGATGCGGACAACCCCGAATAATCTGAAAAAAATATGCGGTCCGGCCTCAAGGGGATACCCTAAGTACTGACCGAGAATTTCAATGTTGTATTCCCAATTTTCTGGGATGATCGTTAGTCCTGAGGATACAGCGACTAAAGATACAACAAAGAAGAAGGTAATGGACACCAGGATAGCTGCTTTCAACGAGAGCAGAATAGTGACTGGGATCATAATAAATAAACTGATTATGAGCAGGACTATAAAGAAGAGCCCCCAAATTACTGAATGTTTCATGATAATGTTTCCTTTCTTTGGTTTTATTTTTTGTTTAATTATTTACTTGTTAAAGGGCGATTTTTGCCTTAGCATCCATCACTCATTATTCCCCTAATTATATCACTTTTTCATATTTCTGTCAATAAGTTAAGGACTGAGTCCAAAATAGGGTTTAAATACAACAAAAAATTACCCAATATTAGGTAATTTTTTAACTAAGGGAGCCGTTGATCGGGATTGAACCGATGACCTTCTCCTTACCATGGAGATGCTCTACCAGCTGAGCTACAACGGCAGATTAAATTATTAATTAATAATTAAGAATTAAGAATTATAAAGAAGCTCAATTCTCAAGTTCAGCGATTTTTTCCTGCCAAGTCGCCAATTTATTATTTTCTGGATTAACAGCGGCTAATTTATTAAAATATTCGGTCGCCAAATCTTTATCTTTTTTCATT
>CAIQRY010000026.1 GCA_903874345.1 uncultured bacterium | reverse complement strand
GGGTTAGTTGGTACTAAGGTTTCTGGTCTGATTTTGTTAAAAATGAACGAATTTTGATTAAGGTTACTAATAAAATATAATACTATAAAATAATATAAAAGTCAATGCTCTATTTAACTGAACCGGTCTTACTAATTACAATCATCTCTTTAATAATTTTTTTAACCGGCTCATGCGAACCAGTTGGATAAACGCGAATCGCATTTAGTAAAATTTTGGCCGGGTAACGATAGGACTCGCCGCGCCGTGTTCCCGAATCATTAGTGATAAATTCGCCGCTCGCATAGTCATAACCCTTTACTAAAAGCATATGCGTTTGGGGTCCGGGCGGCGTGTAATATGGGTTGAGAAGGAGACGACCATCCATTGGAATCAATACTATTTTTCCGGCTTCCAATTCGCTGATAATATCCGCCGCCGTATTAACCGGTTTGATCGCGACCCGATTATAAGCATAATAGCCGACGAACAACCATTTAACCATATCCGAAAGCGATACGTCGCGATATTCGCCGTAGTTCCGTAATTCAAAATCAGAGAGGCCCACGACTCGGTTCCGCCACCAAGTTTTAGTTTGACCCGTCTGATCTTTGACCCAGGCCATAGCCATCGCCGCGGTCGCTTCTTCGCAACCGTCTTCCTGTCGCAAATCGCTCCACTGACCTAAGGGTGCCTGAGAAGTAAAAGGCACATTTAAGAATAAAGGTGATTTAGCTTGAACCGCCAAAGCCGGCCCGGCTAAAAAACAAAAGAGCAGACCGCCCCCTAAAATTAATTGACTGATTCTCTTCTGATTCATAAAAAAATTATAGCAATAAAAGATTGACAAAACAAGGCGAAAGAGATAAATTAAACTATTAAACTTTACCTTAACAATTAAATAAAAAACCGAGACATAAACCAATAAACCAATTATTAACCAAAGTGGAGGAAAATCAACATGGATAAATTAGAAAAAAATCAGGCTTTATTCTTTCTGGATTTCACAACCGATAAAAAGACCATTCTCAAAATCATGGAGCGCAGCGGTTATAATGATGACGTTTGCAAAAAGGGTTTAAAAATCTTGAATATCGAAACCTGGCCGCAGCAACAGCTTTTGTCCCTGATGGCTGAAACCAGTCATAAGAATGAGGTCAGCCGCGAAATCGCCTGTTATCTGACTCTCGAGAACATGACTCTGGTCGAAATAAGCAATCTGTTCAACAAAATCGGCGGTTACCATGGCGTCCTGATTAAAATAGCCGTGCACTATATCAAGAAGACTAAACTCCTGAAAAAAGCGACGGAAGAGGAAATTATTAACCTGCTTAATGCCGTTGGCGGTGACGAATTTTATAAACTCTGCCAACCGTATTTAAAGCTGTCGGAAAAAACCGACGAGGAATTAATGGCTTTATACCGGCGCCTTAACCATCATTACTGTGCCCCGCTCATGATCGCTCCCTATCTGAGTTCCTGGAACTATCTCTTTGAGATAATGAAAAAGGACGACACGAGCCAGCATGAAATACAAAAAATCTGTCTGGTTAATTTCAAACTGTCTGAAAAAACTGACGATATTCTAATGGCTCTCGTGGCGCAATCAGAGTACGATAGTTTTTTCTGCGCCGAAGTCATCCGCTGGCTGATAAGCAAGACTAATGTCCTGCTCCTGGTCAGCGGCCGGCCGAATGACATGCAAATTGCCGCCGCGGCTATTAAGCGCTCTGATTCCGATATCGAGATCATGCTTATCCTTGAAAAATTCAAACACTGGAAAGACATGCTCTTGGTGGCTCTGGGACGTTTGAAGTCGAACGAGAATATCTTGAAAATCTGGAAGGAAAAAAAATACGAAGACGATATCCGTAAAAAAGCCCTGAAGCGTCTGAATCTTAAAAAAATGAGCGAGGGTGAGCTCGTGGAGGTAATCAAGCTCGACGAATTTAGTAACGACGCGGCTCGCGCTTGCGCTCCTTATCTCGACCTGCCTAAAAAGACGCCGCTGGAGATCGCCAAACTTCTTAAAAAGACCGATTTCAATCGCGGCGCCTGCCAGGTTTTTATGCCTTACCTCAAACTTGAGAAGAAAAACGAGCTTGAACTCGTGGCGCTCAGTAAATTCTTGGGTAGTGCGACGAATGTTGATCGGGTTATGATCAAGTTTCTGCACTCGCCCAGTTATATCTTAAGCGTTATAGATCGCAGCTCTTCCGATGAAGAAGCCTATTGGGAAAAAGCATTTCGCATGCTCCTGAAAGGCAAGACTGACTCGGAATTAAGCGTTATTGCCAAAGAGCTTAAGTATAACGAGCGCGCTCTGGAAATCACCATTCAGGCCCTGACTAAAATTGAAAGCATCATGGCTCTCTTAAACAACGACGGCTACCTCAATAAAAAATTGATTAAAGCGGCCGCCGACCGTTTGAAAACTATTAGACGTCGTGAGCTTATCAGTTAGCCCTTCCCAAAAACAAAAATCAAAAAAGCCTTCTAACCGGAAGGCTTTTTAAATTTCATAAATCAAGGCTTTACCCCTTAGCGACGCAGTTCGCTAATTTTTTTGTGAGCAAGAATAAATCTTTTCTCGGACGAATAATAGCGCCAGCGCCGACTTAATTTCTTCTCTTTGACTAAGGCTAAAAAGCTTACCAGAGGCTGCGTCTCATCAGTTAAACTAACGGGCTTGCGCTCATTCTTCCGTTTTTCAATTTCCTCATCGGAAAATGGCCTGCTCAAAAGAAGAATATCTCCTTCGGGCGGTAACTGGTTACGCGGAATTTTAACGGAGAGTTCCAGAATGACTTCGAAGGCCTGCGGATGCGTGACCAAAAAGCGCATCAAACGGCGAAGATCGATAATCTTCCCCGGAAAACGCCGGGTTAACTGACGGAAAAAAAGCCAGCGATCTTCGGGAATACGGTTGATAACCAGGATCTTTAAGAGATCCAAGCATTCATCAAAGGACTCAAATTTGACGTCCTTTAACTTTTTCTTAGCTTTCGGCAAGTTAATCTTGGCTAAGGCCACAATTTCGGCTAACTTCATGGCTTGGGGATTTATGGTTTTAAAATATGGTTTAAAAGGGCTAATCTAATTAATAAATCTTAACTGTATATTTAATCATAAAACTTTTATCGTGTCAACTATCAGCCATCTCCTTATAATCAATGCTTAATTCTTCCCCTTTTTTAACTCGGCGACGAGTCACAAAATCATAATTTGCGTCGCAACTTAAATTCGGATTCTTGGCATTATGATTTAAAAACCAACCGACCGTTAAATTATTAAAACTATCCGGGGCGCCGTAGTCACCGTCATCAACGGAACAAAAATCTTCGTAAAGACGACGCGATTCTTTATCTAATTTCGCGACTACTTCTTTTTTAATCCAAACCACATGATCATGCTCACTCGAAAAGACCCGAACGCCCTTCGGGATATTGCGAATCGCAAAAACCCCGATGCCATGAATCGGCGAGGGGGCGAGGCGGGCATAAACCGCTTCGTGCGGCAAAAGTATCTTTTTTTTCTCTGGCATATTAAAAATGAAATGATAAAGAGTTAGTCAAGCGACTGAAAAAAATTACAATGACCTTGCGGCGGGACTAATGTTTTGCTCTCCGCGCAAAAACATTGTTCGTTCTCGACTAAGAAACTCGTACAATTTTGGCACTGGCTGGCTTCGTTTCCCCAGTCAGAGACAAATTCGGATTCGATTTCGTGAGACATATTTTTTATTAGAAAATATAAGGTATAAAAATCAAAAGACCAACTACGATGGCAATTCCGGCAGCGATAAGAACCGCGCCGGCGGCCACGTCTTTCGTGTCGCGAGCATAAGGATGATAAGTGGCGGAGGTCAAGTTAATATCAATTTCAATCGCCGTATTAAAGGCTTCAGCCGTAATAACTAGACCAGAGGCAAAGATAAGCATGATCCATTCGATTCGCGAAATCTGATAATAAAAACCTAGAGCGAGGGCACATAGAAAAACCGCAAGTTGAACCCAGGCATTCGGCGTTGTTTTAAGAAAAACTTTTAGGCCGCGCCCGGCATACTTAAAGCTTTTCGCACTTTTAGTGAGTACAAATTCTTTTTGCGCGTCATTGATGTTTGTCATATAGTTTTTAAACCTTTAACTTCTTCGATGATAAACTCCAGGCCGTCTGACCGGACTTTCATATATCCGGCGTTTTGAAACGCGCCGGCTGGCAAAGTGCCATACTTCACATGACCCATTTTCATCAAAAAAGTCCGGAGACAACCGCCGTGTGTTACGACCATAATCGTCTTGCCTGGATAAGCAACCGCAATCTCTCGGAGTTTAACCATAAAACGATTAACTAATTCCTCATCGCTTTCCACATCCGAGCCGAATTTATACTGCCAGTTCTCGGCTTCGGTCAAAGATTGTAATTTTTCAAAAAAAGCCTGAGTTGCTGCATGGTAATTATCCTTATCCATACCCTCATAATGGCCGAATGACCTTTCCCGAAGCAAATGCGAAGTTTGAATCGCTAAGTCCCGTTCTAATTTTATAATCTCAGCGGTTCGCTGCGCGCGCAACAAGTCCGAAGAAAATATCGCGTCGAATTTAATATCTTTTAATTCTCGCGCCGTTTTCGCTGCTTGTTCTAAACCGTTAGCCGTTAAGGGCGAGTCTTTGTGTCCCTGGACGATATGACTAACATTCCACTCCGTCTCGCCATGACGAAGAAGATAAAGGGTGCAGTAGTTTTTAGTAGTGTCTAACATAAACCAAAATAATTATATCATAGTCCCCCATATCAACAACTTTCCTATAAAAAGCAGGGTTAGCTAGGCTTAATGATTGCTCGGGGTCTTTATCGCTAAAACAACAATATATCTCTCATATACTGATTTAGGTAGTAATTCAAAAAATGGCTTAAAAAAATTAATACATTTTTCAATTATCAGAGAGGTTTGGCTTTGCTTGGTGACAAAACGAAAATAAAAATGACCTAAATACTTCACCGGTTTAATAATACAACCGTTATTTTTAAAAACTTTTTCAATTGCGACTTTATCCAAGGCTGAAAAATCATGATTTTTCAAGACCTCTGGTTCAAATATTTTATAAAGAAAATAATACAATGACGATTTTAAATTTGGAACATCAATCATAATACAACCGCCCTCTTTAGTGAGTTTAATATGCTGAGTTAATACCTCGTCCCAATTTTTAAAATGCTCAATAAAACCAAAGGAACAAACAATATTATACTGTCGCTTTGATGAAAAATTTAAAAAATCTGATTGATAAAATTTACCGATTTTATAACCCTCATCCTTTAACCATCTAGGCATTGCTAAATTTGTTTTAGGAAATGAGTCAATCCCATTTAGAGTATACCCGAGCTCCCCGAATACAGCCAAAAATTTACCTGGATAGCAGCCAATTTCAAAAACATCAAACTCTGTTGTGGGAAGAATTTCAGATTCAATCCATTGCCGAATAGGATGAAGCTTAGAAGCAATACTAAAATCCTCCTTACGCCAATGATTATCCCAATATTTTGAACTCACGATAGACCCCATATTGCGTTACGCGCTATAACAAATATAGCCCTGTTTTAAGGCTACTAACAATCTGCGGAGAGGGTGGTACTATATTGGAAAGATGGTTAAAACTAAAGATTAATTTATTTTTTTTGACTAGTCTGTTCAATCTCTTTATTTAATTCCATTTTTTCCTTTAAAATCTCGGTTGACGTAAATTCAAAATTCCAATTTTTCCTAAATACCGAACGGACAAAAGACTCATTTTCCTTCGTCTTAATTAAATACAATCTTGTAATAGCCAAAAAATCTTTTATTTCATTTTCTAATAACGGCATTTCTTTCGAAAGGCCACCCAACATTCTGTTGGCAAAATCTAAATTTTGAGCATTAAGAGTGCCTCCGCCAATCAATATATTTTCAAATAATGTTAGAGAGTGATTAAGGGATAAAACGTCAAAATCAAGTCGATTTATATGAGATTGATAAGAAAATAATCTATTAACCAAATCTAAGCTATATAGTTCTAAATCTAATCCTTCTGGCATCTTAAAGCCGAACAACCTGTTGCTAGTTAATTTCCCTAATTTAAGAATTGCACTTGTATCACCTATAATTTTTTCTAAAATAGCCAGTTCATCCAAATGTCGATTAAGCATTCTTTCAAGTTTTATAATGGCATTTTTATGTTGGATGAAACGTTCCCTGCGCTTGGCAATGACATACGTGGCTATTCCAAATAGAAATGCAAAAAGAGCCCCGGAGAATGCTCCCCAAAAACTAGAAAATACTGAGGAGGAAGAAATATCCGCATTATGTACTTGATGAAAATTTTGGTGCCAATGCATGGTGGTATTAATTATTTAAAAAGTTCTATCTTTTTATCCGTAAATTCTTCGGATGTTTGGAAATCAGAAGCCATTTTTAATACGACATTGTTGTCGCTTGACCCCGAATAAGCCATTGCATATAGGGTTTTACTATTTAACAAATCATAAATATATTCATTTCTGACTCCCCCCATTTTTTCTCCAATATCTTTATATCTCAGCATGACATAAATTAAACATGTATTCAGCTTTGTGCTATAAGCAATTTCATGCGACAAATCGTAAACATCAAATGAAAACATCGGATTATGTTCTTGCTCTTTTAAATAGTTTGAATAATATTGTTCTCCTAAAGTTATACACTTAGACTTTTGATCAAAATTATCATTTTTAACTGGTGCTGGATTTGGCTGGGTTGCTTGGACCTCGCTGGCGGTCGTAGTATTTTCTGAACCAGCATCCCAAATTGCATTAAATTGTTTATCGGATTCCGCTTGAGAAAGCTGAGGCTTAGCTGGTTGCGCCTCATCCGTTTTAACAATCTTATAGCTACATCCGCCCAAGACAAAGACTAATAGAAACAAAGAAAAAATTCCGATTACTTTTTTCATAATTTTATTAATTACTTATATACCCCAATATTACACCGAAAAACCCAAAAAATCAATGTAAATCTACACATTATTCTACAATACCCTCGCGCTCGCTCGGCGCCAGAAATGCGCCTCGCTCACTTGCCCCGGGTTGGCGCCCGACCTGCCCCCGGCAGGTCGTTCGACGCTCGTCCGCTCGTCTCGGCTTCCGCCTCAACTCGCGTCTCGCTTCCAACCTGTTCGATTTCCGAACTACAAACTTAATAACAAAAAAAGAACACATTCCATGT
>CAIQRY010000025.1 GCA_903874345.1 uncultured bacterium | reverse complement strand
TACTGGTGTCTAAATTAGTGTCAGAGACACTCCAGGAGATATTCGTGGTTGAGGAGGCAAGAGTTGAAGAAGTCGGAGCGGAAATTGTGACTGATGGATTGATCGAATCAATGGTAAATGCGCCGGTTGTACTAGTGGCCGGATTACCATCAATATCATAAGAAATAACCCGCACTTCGGCGTTAGAAACATCAACGCTCGGAACACTCCAGGCAATGGTGTGTGTCGACGAAGACGTTGTCCCCACGCTACCCCAAGTCGAACCGCCGTTCGTCGAATATAAAATATCAAAATAGCTTAAATCACCCGGGTCCGTAATAGTCCAGGTGATATTATGATTTTGTCCGCCCGGTACATAAGCACCCGTGGTCGGACTGGTGATGGTCGGTAAATTAGGATTGCCGTCGTAATAAAAAGTAATCGTATCCGTGGCCGTATTTCCGGCCCAATCATTGGCCACTTTCGCTAAAGTATAATAACCGGACTGAGACCAAACTTTTATTTCATCATTACAATGCTGATTTAGTGGCCCCCGCGAAGTAACGTGTCCTCCTGGCGGAGCAGAAACTATTTCCCAATAACACATTGGATCAGGGTCAAGATTATCCGTATTACTTTGCCCGGTGGGAGAAAACCAACCGTCATAAACCGGACTAGTCGTCGTTCCCGCGCTTACGCTCGGCGCGATTGAGTCAATCGTAAATATCTCTGAATCCTTAGAGGCGAAATTACCATCAACATCATAAGCCACCACTTCAACAACGCTCGTGGTCGAATTCTCATTCGGTACCGACCAAACATAATCACTGGTTGAAGAAGACGTCGTACCAATATCAGTCCAAGTTGACCCGCTATCCGTCGAATATAAAAGATCAAAATAACTTAAATCATGCGGATCCGTAATGGTCCAGGAAATACTATGAAAATCTTGATTACCCGGTATATGATCAGCGTGTACTGGACTGGTAACGTCCGGTTTCGGCGGATTGCCATCCCAAATAAACGAAACCGTATCAGACGCATAATTTCCGGCTTGGTCGGTAACGGTTAATTTCGCCGTATACGTTCCGGAAACCGTACCGGATAACGTCGGATCTAATATATTAGTTGCAGAAAAATTCAAGGTGCCCGGGGCGAGCTCAGGGGTCCAGGCATAAACCAAACTTGAAGAAGCCGTAATATTATCGGAGGCGCTACTACCCGGCATGGTTGGCGTTTTTATGGTTCCGGAAATTGTTCCAGCGTCAACCGTTGGCGCTTGATTATCAATCGTAAAATAATTATCAGAATAATCACTAGCGGAATTACCGGCCTCGTCTGTCGCGGTCACGGCGACTCTAGTCGTCGTATTAGTGACGTCGGGCGGATTCCAATAGACCGAAGTCGTGGTCGCCGAATAATTACCAATAGTTTCTCGGTCGCTAAAATCGCCTAAGAAGAGAGAATAGGCAACTCTGATTGGTAAGTTACCAAAATACAAATCCGTACTCGTCGCCCAAGTAATCGTTAGTCCGGCCGTTGGATTAACAAAAATTCCGGCGTCGCTGGGATAAGTAACCGTCGGCGTAGTCGGCGCAGTGTTATCAACTCGAACAGAGCTAGTCGATGTGTTTTCCGCGGCGCCGTAAATAGCGGGTAAAACCCTAACTTTTAAATTATAAAGATTCTCCGGGGCAAAACCAACATTAAAACTATAAGAAAAAGGATTATTACCGGGATTAAAGTCAGTGGTTATTGGGCCAGAGTCGGTCGTGGTAGAACTGCCATTCATTAAGTAAACTTCATAAAAACCTCCCCAACCCAGACCGTAATCATAAACATTAAAATTAACCGTGATCGAATGACCAGCGCGTACATAGGCTTTGCGGGCGCTTGTGGGACTGGTAATGGTCACCGTTGGACCTTGGACTGCTCTGGCTACTAGAACGCCGCCAAATAAAAAAATAGTGAGTAGGCCGCTAATAAAAAATACCCAAAAATAAGGATTTTTCTTCCAATTTGGAGCCACCTTTAAAAACATAATATATATCTAAAATTCTTATCTATATATTAACATACTGGGAAACTTTAAACAAATAAAAAAGGCTGTTTGTGTTTTAACAAACAGCCTTTATTTTTCCGCTAGTTTTCTAGGGTTAAAATCAATGATTAACCAGAATTTTTTTAACCATCATTTTGCCCTGATTAAGGGTTCTGACGGTATAAAAACCAACTGGTAAATTAGCGACCGAGAAGTTGATTAAATTATCCCCGGCCGGACAGGTCTTTGACCAAGTAAGAATCACTCTCCCCAGAGCGTCGTAGAGACTAAAGTCGAGTTGACTGGCGACTGGCAAATTAAACCGGAGATTCGCTTGCTCGCGACAAGGATTAGGACAAACCTGTAATCCCCCGCTCCCTTCTTTTTCCTCTAGGCTTCCGCTTTGTGGCAAATCAATCCTGACCGTTAAGGTTGTCCGGGCATCGTAATTACTGTCCCAGGCCGTAATCAAAGAATCAAAAATAGCGGTCTTTAATTCGCTCACAAACTCAAGCGCTAAGTTCTGCCCCCTATCATCAAGATAAGACGCGTCGTAAAACTCAAGCGACATGTACGGAATGTGATTGGTCCAGCAGCGAACCGAAGATTCAACGACAAGACTAGTTGCGCCCTGAATGTCCGCGAGGTGGTTAACCCGTAAATAAAATTTATCCTGGCTGGGCACGAGGGTTACTTTTCTCAAAGTATCGCGACCGCTAAGGAAATAAAAATTAGCGACTTGGTTCTCCGGACGTTCCGACCAATAGTAGGCCTTGGTCGCCAGATTAAAATCCATAGGAAAAATAATTTCTGGGATTAAATCAAGTCCATCAACTAGAAAATAAAAATACGGATTAGTCGTAATTTCGTAAGCATTATACGGGATCCAGCCATAGCCATTTTCACCGTATGCTGTCCCGACCGAAGTCCAGTATTTGAATCCGCCGATATCGCCACCGCCTAAATTAATCGTGTCGTTGTAACCAACAAGGCAAATCGCATGGCCGCTGCCATTATGATAAGTCAAAGCGGTTAAGACAACGTGACCAGCCGCCAAACTGTCTTTAACGATTTCCGCATTACGCGTATAGCGCCAAGTCGCGACCTGATAATAAAGGGATTTAATTCGGAGCTCTGGCGAGGGGCGCGTCGAGTCGTCGTCCTGATCATAAGGAAATTCGCTCATCAAGGCGCCGCCGTTTTGAATGACGAAGTTAAGCGCATCAGGAAAAGTTATTCCCGGGCGTGCCCCATGATGATGAACAAGGTTGTAGATGAAAGCCGGACTAAAAGTCTTCTGTTTATAGAAACCTAAAGCGCCGGTTAGCGCCCAAGCCGTGCATGATCCCTGATGTCCCTGATCGCCAATCGGTGGCATCCGAAACGAATGATCAACGACAATCGGGCGAGAAGATTTAAGTTCATGGCGCAAAGAATCAAACGGCGACATAATAACTTCATGGCCAAGATATTGAGCCGGTGACCCAATCAGGGTCTGGTAACCCACTGCTGGCGGTTGGCTATAAGCCAAGGACAGAGCGATGACCATAGCACAAGTCAACAATAGATTTTTCATGATTAGGGATTTTGAGGTTATTTTTTTATTTTAAAGGGCTAATTTAACCTAACTTATAGGTTACTTCAATCTATCATATATACTATTTTTCGTCAAATATAAAACAATTAAAAAACCGGTACTTGAAAGCACCGGTTCCGGGTTTACTAGAGTAGTCCCGAGAGTGTTACTGGACGTCGAATGCCCCACTGCCGAAAGGAGCACGGCCGTAATGGTTGAGTGGTCCGTTACCGTTTCGCTGGTTATTGAAACGAGCGTAAACATACGAATTTAGCCAGTCAATCCTGTTTTCAGCCGGATACCATTTGGAGGTGGTGTCAGGGACGATGTAATTTGTTTCCAGGTATTCCCCTTTATACATCATGTCCATTCCTACGCCCAGATAGTTGAAGAAGAGATAAAATTTTTCTCCTCCGGTTACTATCATATTTTGGGTCGGAACATCTAATTTCACGCCCTGGTACAGGAGCCTTTTGGGGCTGCCGATAAACTGGTAATAACCAGTATCTATCAGCGTGGTAATCGGCGGGAGTGAATTGAATATTTCCTCGTAGGTTTGAGTTACGGGCGCAGGTGGTGCGGGCGGTTCAGTCGTAGCTTTTTTACAGCTGGTGAAAGAAGCGACAAAAGCGGCAAAAATTGCCAAAATAAAAGCGAATTTCAGTGTTGTTTTCATGATAAGGCTCTCCTATGATTTTTTTGATTTTTTGGTTTTTTTATATTATGAATTATACTGTCTTTACAATAGAACTTTATAATTACTTTGTCAATAGTAGGCCTAATAATACCCCTCTTGCTAAAATCTCAATATAGTGCTATGATCAAATTAGGTACATTAAAAAATAACTACCAAAAACCCTGATTATGAAAAAAACCATCCTGTTTTTTGCCATCTTTTTGATGATTTTTGCGCAAAGTTGCCGCAAAAACAATGACCAGATCATTCCCCCCACCTCATGCCTGTTAACGTTTAATTTATCGTTAACAACCTCAGAGGATACCACTCATTACAGTTTAGGCCTGCCGCTCGTTACAATCACTGTCGGGAGCCAGAGCCAAACGTATATAGGTGCAGACATTGTCTGTACAATTGCAGCTAAACCCGGAGATTCGGTAACTATCCTTCCTCAAGCCGAGCTTGACAGGAAAAAATTTCCCACGTCAATGCTGACAAATGTTTCCCCGACGCGATTAACGTTTATCGTACCGGTTCAGGATAGCTACCAGGTAAAACAGGAATTCTGTTTTACCCTGTTTCACTATTAGTAGCCATCAGCCCTCACACGATCAACCCAGTTGATCAAAAACGATTTACCTCCAGATAATTTATTCTGGAGGTTTTTTAAAAAAATAATAAAGACCAATAATTGACAAGTTTTCACCTATAATCTATGATTAGAATTAGCAGTCTACTAAAGAGAGTGCTAAATATAAAATAATAATTATATGTTCAATAAATTTACTGACAAATCACAAGAAGCCATTATTAATTCGCAGGTCATTGCTTCGACTTATGGCCAGCCCAATATCGAAGCGCTCCATATTTTACTCGCTCTCTTACAGCAGCCCGAGAGTTTGATTAAGCCGATTTTAGAAAAGATGAAAATCGATCCCGAGCAGATTGAAGAAGCGGCGATTCGTGAAATTCGAAAATTACCGCGCGTTAAAATTTCGCCCGATCGCGGTCCGGTGCAAGCTGTGTCTGGCACGGCCGAAACTGCGCTCGTTTTAGAGCGGGCGCAAAAAGAAGCCGACGGTATGAACGATGAATTTATTTCCACCGAGCATATTTTACTTGCCCTGGTTGGTATCCCGACGCCGGCCCAGAGCGTCCTCTTAAATTTCAAAGTCGAATATCAAAGCGTGAAAAATATTTTGAAGGAACTGCGCGGTAGTCAAACCATTAACGATCAATTCCCGGAAAATAAATATAAAGTCTTGGAAAAATTTACGACTAATTTAACCGAACTCGCGCGCCAAGAAAAACTTGACCCCGTGATTGGCCGCGATACCGAAATTCGCCGCATCATGCAGGTCTTACTGCGCCGAACCAAAAATAATCCGGTCTTAATCGGCGAAGCCGGGACCGGCAAAACCGCCATTGTCGAAGGCTTAGCGCAGCGTATTGTTTCTGGCGACGTTCCGGAAAATTTAAAGAATAAAGAAGTCGTCACTCTCGACCTCGGCGCGCTGGTGGCCGGTGCGAAATTCCGTGGCGAATTTGAAGATCGTCTCAAAGCAGTACTCAAGGAAGTAAAATCCCAGAACGGCCGTATTATTTTATTTATTGATGAACTCCATACTTTAATCGGCGCGGGGGCGAGTGAGGGTTCCATGGACGCGTCAAATATGTTGAAGCCGGCCTTAGCGCGCGGCGAACTTCGGACAATAGGCGCAACCACGACCAAAGAGTATCAAAAATATATTGAGAAAGACGCCGCCCTCGAACGCCGCTTCCAACCGATTATGGTGAACGAACCGAGTATTGAAGATACTATTTCTATGCTTCGGGGTTTAAAAGAAAAATATGAAGTCCATCACGGTGTGCGTATTACCGATAACGCTTTAATTGCCGCCGCGAAATTATCGAACCGCTATATTACCGACCGCTTTTTACCGGACAAAGCCGTGGACTTAATCGACGAAGCGACCTCTTCCCTCCGTATGGAAATTGATTCCATGCCCGAAGAACTTGATCAGCTTAAACGCCGCATAAAACAATTAGAATTAAATAAAGCGGGCCTCATGACGACCGATAAAAAATCAAACAAGATCCGCGAAGTTAATAAAGAACTGGCGAAACTCAAAGAGCGCGCCGATCAATTAGAGCTTCACTGGAATAATGAAAAAAATATCATCTCCCAAATTCGCGTCTCTAAAAAAGAAATTGAAGACTTAAAAATTCGTGGCGAAATCGCCCAGCGCCAGGGGGCGGACTTAACCGAAGTCGCGAAAATAAAATACGGACTCATTCCGGAACTCGAAAATAAAATAAAAAATTTACAGGACGAATTAATTAAAATTCAAAAGAAGGGTCAGCGTATTTTAAAAGAAGAAGTTGACGAAGAAGATATTGCGAAGGTCGTCGCCCGCTGGACTGGCATTCCGGTCAGTAAAATGTTACAAAATGAAATTAAAAGATTAAGCGCCGCCGAAAAAGAGCTGGATCAGGAAGTAGTCGGCCAAGAAGAAGCGATTAAAGCCGTGGCCAATGCTTTGCGCCGCAGCCGCGCCGGAATTAACGAAGAAAAGAAACCGATTGGTTCCTTCCTCTTCGTCGGTCCGACCGGCGTCGGTAAAACCGAACTCGCCAAAAGTTTGGCGCGCTTTATGTTTGACGACGATAAAGCGCTCATTCGCTTAGACATGAGCGAATTTATGGAAAAACATAGCGTCGCGAAATTAATCGGTTCTCCTCCTGGCTATATCGGCTATGACGAAGGCGGGCAATTAACCGAACAGATCAGACGTCATCCTTATTCCGTCGTTCTCTTCGACGAAATCGAGAAGGCGCATCCTGATATGTTCAATATGCTGCTTCAGATCTTAGACGACGGCCGGCTGACTGACTCGAAAGGCCGCGTCGTTAATTTCAAAAACACGATTGTCATTATGACTTCGAATTTAGGGAACGAAATAATCAAACAATATTCCATTGGCTTTACTGATGAGAGCGATAAGAAAAAAGCGACCGAATATCGCTTGTCCGAAATGAAAGAAAAAATCGATAAGATTTTGCGCGATCATTTTAAACTCGAATTCCTAAATCGCATAGACGAAATAGTGGTCTTCCGGAGC
>CAIQRY010000024.1 GCA_903874345.1 uncultured bacterium | reverse complement strand
TGTTGGTTTTGGGTTATATTTATTGGTTAGTTCAAATAGGGAAGAAACCAGAGGAAGAGGCTGAAGAATTAGAAACGAAGCCGGGCTTAATTAAAGGACCGGGTACGGAAATTATTGTTCTATTAATCCTCTTGATTGTGGCCTATATCTTTACATCTCAGACCAATTTAAAGCCCTGGGGCGTCTTTAAGGGCGTCATTGTCGGTTATGGCGATATTATGGAAGGGAAGTATGTGGAAGGCGTAGACGCCTATCGCCAGGCCTTAATTGGCACTCCTTTAGACCACGACGGCCGCGTTACTCTTATTAACCTCGCGACCTCTAACCCCGAAATGTTTGCTCAGATGCAGGCCTCAACCGCCAAGGCTAATTTAGACTATATTATTAGCTTGGCTCAGGCGGATTTGAGGCTTAATCCGGCCGATAGTTTAATGCAGATGCAACTCGCGCAAATTTTAAATACTGCCGCTCGCGTTAATTACCAGGATACTAAGCTTTTCAATTATTATTCGAGTCAGGCGCTTGAAGCGATTGACCGCTCCATTGCCGCCAGCCCGGGCCGTATTCCGGTCTATTTGGTTAAAGCAGAGATGCAGATGATGCGCGGCGAAAAAGACGAAAGTGTCGCGACCGTAAATTATGCCATCAGTCTGAACCCTGGTTATTATGAGGGCTATTGTCACTTGGCTCGATTCTATATTTATTTAAAGGATAATAAGAGTTTACTGCAGCCATTAAATGAATGTCTGGACAAGGGCGGCATTGCGAGCTTGAATTCCGATTTATTACTTAAAAGCGCAATTAGTTTCGAAGCGAGTCAGAACGATTATCCGCGCGCCCTATCTTTAGCGCAGAAATTAGCGACTGTTTCCGGAGCGAGCGGGGAAGTCTGGTTTAACTTAGCTAAGCTTTATATGGTAACGGGTGATGCCGCGCAGGCGGATATTGCGGCGCAGAAAGCAGTTAGTCTTGATCCGCAGTTTAAAGCGGCGTGGGCTAGCTTCTTGCAGTCAGTGGGTAAAGGGGTCGCGACTTCGACCGCAAGTACGACCGGACAGAAAAAATAAAATATTCCTAAAATAATTTATTAAAAAATCAGACCGCAAGGTCTGGTTTTTTGATGTTTGCAAAAGGCCAATGTTTATTGGTCTTTTGTATTTTAAATAATAAAAAAGAGCTTAAAAAAAATTTAAGTTGTTGTCATACCCCTTTTGGTATATTAGAAAGACTAACAATTAATGTTTTTCTATGTCTAAAATTAAAAAATTACTAGCGCTTATTATTAGCCGCTGGTCGACCTGGTCTTTGAAAAAACGACTAATTTTTGGCGGCGGCAGTTTCGGATTAATAATCATAATTTATTTAGGTATTTCTTTAACAGTAGTGAGTCGATCGGAATTGGCGTTAGCTAATTTACGGGAATCAATAGAGCGCGAACCAGTTTGTCATGAAAATTGTTTAGTTACTAGGAGCGCGGCTGAGCAGATGATTGCCGCTAAACTTGAAATTTCGTCGCCTTTACAAAAACGACTGACGCAATATTTAAATGACCCGGCTACTAGTTTGGCATTCAAAAAAGAATTAGTAAAAATTTCGGCTCTGGGATATGAGTCGAATAACCAGCCTGTTTATCTAAAAGACTATGTAAATAATATGAATGGCGACCCTGCTGTGCAGGCGGAAATTATCACTTTGTTCAAGCAAGATATTTCACATAACCCCTCGTTGATTAGCAATTTCCAAATGCAAATAAATAATAAAAATGTTTCAGTCGCCAAACGAATCGCCGCCCTTAAGGCTTTGGTCGCGCTTGGCGACGATTCCTTGATTACTTATTATTTTACAAATCTTGCTACGAGTAGCGATGTCGTGTTTCAGGAAGAATTAATTAAGGCGATCAGTAATATCAAGAATAAGGCCGTTTATTTTCAGGTGGACCAATTGCTAATTATTAAGAATTTAGCTCTGAATCCACAGACCAGCGCTTATTTACGTGCCGACTTAGTTTTATTATTAAGTGATTATTATAATTATTTTCCGCGAGAGACCATAGCTGTTCTTAAAAATATTTATCAGCAGGCACCTAGTGGAGACGCCATTAGTCGCGCTTTTGCCGCTGATTTCATTAACCGGATGAGTGGCCAAAAAACCGTCGTGCCGCCACCGGTTAGTACGTCACAGTGGGATGCTTATTATAATAATCAATAATAAATATATGCCAAAAATTAAATTATTATCATTCAGTTTAGGCTTCGGTATTTTCTTGTTATTTTCGTTGGTGCCGACCATTTGTCATGCTATGTCACCCGGCACTTTACTTTATCGTACTTCCGGAAATGGCAAGATGTATGGTTATAGCGGCGACCCTTTAATTTATTCGGAGAAGGGAATTCTTAAAAATGTTTATTCTGGCCACGTGGCGATGTATATCGGTCAAGAAGACGGTGTGGACTATATTGTAGAGGCTAGCACGGAGGGAATTGTCAAAACGCCGGCTAAATATTTTGTTAACTTAGCAGAAGGGGAAAAATTTTTAGGTGCGAAATTACCGAAGGATTTAACGCCGATGCAAACCGCTAAGGCCGTTTTGATTGCTAAAAGTTTAGTCGGTCAAAAATTGGGTTATGATTTTGATTTTAAAGTTCAAAAAGGACCATCTTCCGGCGATTGGACTTGTGTGGGATTAACCGAAAAAATTTATGAGAGCGCAAATATCTCTAATCCGAATAATTTAAAAGCCTTGGAATATGACCCAAATTATTACGCCGTTAATATAACGTCGGATGGGTTTGATAATTATAGTGTGATTAATGATGATGGCGATTGTTTTTCCCGCGACTACGAGTTTTCTAAAATTAGTCGTAAAACCGATTTATTAGTGCCGGCGCCAGAACTTATCGGTTATGATGCCGGCCTGGAATATAATGGTGACCGTTATATCTTTTTGCCTTATACCCAATTTTTGCAGCCGACTTTAAAAGATGCGTCGGTCGATATTACGGTCGCTTCTGATTTTAACGGTTTGGCCGTTCGCGGAGCCGTACCCACAAATAGTCTGGTTTTGAGATGGAGTCTAATTAACAATCCTCTGTCGTCTTTGGCGGCCGTGGCCCAAAAAGTAAAAGGAGCAGTGACTAATCTAATCGCTCAAATATTTCCAGGAAATAATGATTCCGCTATTGTCTTAGATGATAGTGGCTCTAGCGTAATCGCTACCCGAACCGCTAAGACCGTCAAAAACACCACCAAAAAAGCTAGTACCAAAGTGACGGCCAAAATCGCGGTTAAAAGTCAGGTGAGCGTTAAAAAAGCCAAAACCATGACAGCGACCGCGGAGAAAACGACGACGATGAATGGTTCGGAAATCGTTTCGTCGCCAAGTAATTCTAGTAAAAAAACTGCGGACGCGATTGTTAAATCTGGTTCCACAACAATTAAGATCGCTAGCCAGCCTAAGGTTAATAAAGTGAGCACGGTTTTAAATAGTACCCCAACTAATCAGTCAACTGTTGTGACGGTTGCGGCGGCACCGGTGAGTAGTAGTGGTTCTTCTAATAATGTAACTCTAAGCACTTATAATCCAAACACAACTGAAACTTCGCTCGCGACTGATGAGGCAGCAACTACTAGCAAAACTACGGTTGAATCGGGCGAGGCAATAACAACCGAGGTAACGACACCGTCGCTTGCCCTAATCAATAAAGTTTATGCGACCGGAGACAATGATTGGGTTGAATTATCCAACCCGACGGATCATGATTTTGATTTAGCTACCGCTGGCTATCGTTTAGAAAAAACAAAAACCGCGGAAGATCCAGCGCTAATTATTCGACTTGGCAATGCCGCCGATGGAAGCTATCCGAGTGGAACAATGATTAAGGCACATGGCACTTATTTAATCGTGCGTGATGAGGCTAATGATTATTATAAAAATAAGGCCGACGCCATTGCGACCCGCGATGATTTTGGTTGGACCGGACATGGTTATACCTTATATTTAGGGACGGATGCCATTAGCTCAAGTACGGACCAGGACATCGTTGATGCGGTTGGTTTCGGCGCGGACGCCACTTATTATTCCGGTAGCGGTTCAGCGTCAGAGATTACTGACAATCATATTTTAAGCCGCGTAGCGAACAGCGGGAATAATCAATCGGACTATGCCTTAACTCCGACTGATGATCCTAGCGCCACGACGACGGAAACGACAGGAACAGCAACAACAACGACCACTTCGACTTCGACCGCCACGACCGATGATATAAATTATTCTGATAATTCCTATTTTCCCGTGGCCCCAATCGAATCCGAGGGTTTAGTTCATCTCTGGCATTTTGACGAATGTTCGGGTTTGAGTGTTAAGGATGAAATTAATAACGCCACATCCTCTCCGGCGGATTTAACGGTGACTGATAATTGGGCGGTTGGAAAATGGGGTTGTGGTAATGATGTTGTTTATTCTTCTAAAATCAGTACGAATTTTAGTCGTCCGATTGATAGTTCGAACATGACGATTAGTTTTCGATACCGCAGTGGCGGCGACTATCCCCGTTTAGTTTTACGTTGGAGCGACAATGCGAGTTCAACATCGACCTGGACTTTGGGTAATAATTATACTAATTTTGATGGCCTACCTGGTGTGTGGGGAAACTATCCTTTTGATTTTCCGTTTGATAGCACATGGCGTCAAGCGACTTTAGTTATTAATCAAGCGCAACATTATTGGAGTATTTATGTTGACGGTCAAGAAAAATTTCATCAGCCTTTTGCCGATTTTATGCCTTTAGCTAGATCCTTGTCCGTTTATACCACGAACGGCCCATCAGTGATCGATGAACTAGCGATTTGGGATCGCGCTTTGCCGCAGGCGGAAATTTTAGCCATTAATAATTTTAACGCCCCCTTTTGGCCGCTGGTCGGTCGGGAAGCGCCGCTTGCGCCGGTCTTAACTCATGCTTGGCATTTTGACGAGGGGACGGGTGTGGCAAATGATAGCGTCGGCACTGCGGCCATCACGATTCCGGATGGTGCCTGGTCGTACTCCGGAAAAGTTAATCATAGTGTTTCTATTTTATGGTCAAAAGATTTAACGCTTAGTTTCGCACCGCTTAATAATTCAAAAGATTTGTCTTTTGCTTTTTGGTATCAAGCGCGCGAATATCCGAACGAAGGTCGAATCCGTTTTGCTTTAAGAAAAGGCAATCAAGAACTGATGAGTTTAATCCCCAGCGTTTATCGAACAAAATATGTTTTTAATGGTCGAGAAGAAATTTGGAGTGAGAGTCTGAATAATTTTTTGCCTTATGATGATGCTTGGCATCATTTGGCCATGACTTATGATTCTTATAATTATGTCTTACGCGTCTATATAGATGGAAAAGAAATGGCTTCCTCTTCTCAGATTTGGTTGAAAGACGGGACGGCGCCGGACAATCTATTAATTAAAGAAGAAAACGGTTCGGCCAATATTGATGAACTTGGTCTCTGGCAGGGAGCTTTGAGCACAATGCAAATTAAGGATATATATGATCGAGAAAAATAGACTGATTTAGCGTTTCCCCTTGATTTTTTCCCGCTTTTCTTGTAATATGAAATCGTTATTAGGGTAAGTGGACGATTGCTCTTTTTAGACTTATTTTAGCCTAAAAAGGGAGGAAAGTCCGGACTTCGCGGCTTGTTTTACAAGCTAAATGATAGTGGGCAACGCCCACCGCTCGGCCTCAAAACCGGGTAGGGAAAGTGCCACAGAGACAATACTAATCCTGGAAATTTTGACAGGATCAAAGGTGAAAAGTGGCTGGGTGCCTTTCTTGGCTACCGGCTTCGACCTCCGGCGACGGAGAGTTCGTGGTAAACCCTATCAGAAGCAAGAGCAAACTTATTCGTTTTACTTTTAGTGATTCGGGTAAAGACAAGTAGCTCGCTTGAGCCCGTTAGTAATAACGGGCCTAGATAAATAATCGTTAAAACAGAATCCGGCTTACGGCTGCCCTAATAACATTTGCTTATTATTAATTAATATATGAAGAAAACCGATCTGTTTTTTTCCACCCTGCTTATCCCGGTGGACTATTTAGTCGTAGTGTTGGCTGGTATCTCCGCGTATTATTTAAGATTTTCCCGGCTGTCCATAGGGATCCGGCCGGTTATTTTTAATCTGCCGTTTTCAAGTTTTTTTAATTCCTTGCTCATTATCGCCGTCCTCTGGATTTTAGTTCTCGCTTTAACCGGCTTATATCGAATCAGAAGCGCGCGCAAAATTGCGCAGGAACTATCTTTAATTATTTTAGGTTGTTCGACTGGTCTCGCCCTCTTAGCTATTTTGATTTTCTTTCAACGTAATTTATTCGATTCTCGTTTTATCGTTTTAGCCGGCTGGCTCCTAGCGATTATCTATTTAACTTTGGTTCATTCTTTTATTCGCTGGACGCAGCGGAAACTTTTTGCGTATGGCGTCGGCGTTCATAAAGTTATTTTAGTCGGCAATTCGAAAACAACGGATAATCTTTTAGCGGAATTTTCCGCGAATAAAAAAGCTGGTTCCGAGGTGATAAAACGCGTTCGCGATTTTTCTCTGGAAACCGCACAGGAACTAGCCGAATTTATTAAGACAACTAGCGTCGATGAAATTATTCAGAGCGATCCGAACTTAACGAAGACTGAAAATCTTCGTCTTTACGACTTCGCCAATGAAAATCATATTACTTATAAGTATGTCGCTGACTTACTGGAAGTAAAGGTTTTGCGAACCGAGGTAGCCGAAGTCTTCGGGTTACCGATTGTTGAAGTAAAACGAACAACTTTAGAGGGCTGGGGTCGCGTCTTTAAACGAATTTTTGATATTATTGTTTCTGGTTTGCTTATTATTATTTTTTCGCCGCTTATTTTAATTACCATTTTAGTAATCAGTCTTGATTCCCGCGGTCCGATTTTCTTTAACCGCCGCGATGATGGGTCGTATCTTTACCGCGTCGGAGAAGGCGGCGCGCCTTTCCGTTATTTTAAATTCCGGTCCATGATCCCGAACTCCGATAGTATGCGCTATAACGAGCTTGCGAATTTAAATATCCGTAGCGAAGGTCCGATGGTGAAGATTAAAGATGACCCGCGTGTGACGCGAGTCGGTAAATTCATTCGTCGTTGGTCAATCGATGAGCTCCCGGAATTATTCTTAGTTTTTATCGGTCGCATGAGTTTAGTCGGCCCCCGTCCCCATTTACCAGAGGAAGTCGCGAAGTATGAAAATTATCATAAAAAGACTTTAACCATTAAACCCGGGATTACCGGATTAGCTCAGATTTCCGGGCGTAGTGATTTGCCTTTTGACGAGGAAGCGC
>CAIQRY010000023.1 GCA_903874345.1 uncultured bacterium | reverse complement strand
CGTCCCAATCCCGACGTTGCCGCTTGCTTTTTGGATATATAGTGCTGCGCCAGTAGCGCCAACCTGCACATTTGGATTTATATAAAAATCTGCATTTGTCGGCGTAATCCCCATTTCCATTTTACCGGTAGATCCTTGATAAAATGTTTGGTAAGCATAGTTCGCCGTACCCAAACTTTTTATAGCAAAATTCGCATTACCCACACTAGACTCTACTACAAAGTTAGTCAGTGGTCCTTGACTAGCGACATCGGAGATAACATGTAATTTAGCTACCGGCGCAGTCGTCCCAACCCCGACGTTGCCGATCAGATTTGTCTTATAAACCTCATTCCCATTCTGCGTCCAACCCGAAGAAGCCGAGCCAACTGCGGCCCAAGACGCTTTACAGTCACCGGCAATACATAAACCAGTGCCGTTAACCGTGCCGCTCGAATTAATACTGCCGGAAACGTCTAACTTGGCCGTCGGATTAGTTAGACCGATACCGATGTTAGTGTTATTAAAAGTCATCCAAGGACTAACATAGCTATACCCAATATATCCATACGATAAATTCGAATCGGTTGGATTGGTTAAGGCGCCAAATTGAAAAGTCTGAGTGCCTGACTCGTTAGAGAAACCATAGCCGCGAGCCGCGCTCGTCGACATTAAAATATTTACACCATAAGCCGGAGCGCCCCAGCCCAATCTAACTCGACTATCAATGTCTAGTTTTGAGGCCGGAGTTGGGTTTCCAATCCCGACGTTGCCATTACTTAAAATATGGAATTGATCATTCCAACCTCCGCTATAAGTAGCTACATAAAATTCCGAACCAGCATTGATATAGAAAGGGACGCCGCCGCTAGAATTATTCATGTAGCTGCCACGATAATACATGGTCTGGCTGCCATCGTTAACTTTTATAATACCGTTAGTCACGTCCAATTTTTGCGTCGGACTCGCCGTCCCAATCCCGACATTACTGCTCCCGTTCACTCCAAAATAAAAATTACCATAGCCCGTGTTCGCGCCAAATTCGCCCGAAGAAACATTCTGAGCGCCGACCGTACTATTAACATAACCGACGAAGTTCGAAGCCTTAATCGGACCATTAACTTCTAAACCCGAAGTTGGCGAACCCGTCGCGATGCCTAAAGGGCCAGCCATGGACGCCGGACCCCAAGTATTTACAAAATCGCTAGCTAAATTATTCCAATCCGCGGACTGTAAAGTCCCGTTCCAAGGTTTATTATAATTAGAGCTGCTCGCTGAGGCCTTTTGCGGCATCAAAAACAGGCCAAACACAAACAAAAAACCTCCACATATCAAAAAAGTGGAGCAAAATATTTTAAGTTTTTGGCCTGATGATGGGGACATCAACATTTAATTTTCGGCCCTAAATTTACGTTAGTTTTTCTTAACTAAATTATATCACTTTTTATACTAGCTGCCAAGGAAAAAACCGCTCTTTTAAATCCTGATTTCTACGCTTCTTCTGGCGCTCTGGGATTCGCCGACAGACGTGAAAATCAAGTGCCCATTAAAGCCGGAATAATAGACTTTATAGGTACTGCCGTCGTTCATTGTCCCAACAAAAATCGGGTTAGGACTAACCACCTGGTCGTTCTGGCTATAACCGTTCTTCCGAAGCTCCCATAACAGCCTTTCCGCCCCTGCTTCCGCTGCAAAATAAGCTTTCGTGGACTGCGCTTGAAGGCCGCCGGCCTTAATGCCTAAAAGAATGACATAACTCCCACTCATCGCGACAATCAGCATGCCAGCCAGGATAAACATGGTTAAAATTAAGGCGCTCCCCTTCTTGGCCGTAGATGTCCATTTTTTAATTATAAACTTCAACCGGATTAACATGTTAGGAATTAATAATTATTTATAATAGCGCGAAGAAATTGAAGTTTGTAGCGTCATGCTCGAATCCGCGGTCGCGCCGTCAAGGGCGTGCGCTTTTAAATTAACCGTCACAACTGACTGCGTGGATGTACCGGAGCGAACCACAAAATGCAAAGAGTCGATATTAATTTTAACCGGCGAAATAAACGCAAAATTTTCATCGCGCTGAACTTTAAAGCGCTGGACCGCCCCGTCTTTATCAAGGGAATAAATAACTGATTGACCGTAACGATTAAGAAAACTTAAAGTATCGCCAAAACTATTACTACTCACGGTAAAAATCGGGGAGGTCGCCTGTCCTAATTGACTTTTTTCACCCATGCGAATCTCTTTGGCAATCACTTCCAAAAAATATTTTAAATTTTCCTGGACGTTTTGCGTCGCCGTTCCCTTGCGCTGCGCGTCTAAAACCAATTTAAAAATATTAGTCGCCGATAAAATTATCACCGAAAACAAGGCCACGGAAACGATTACTTCCATGAGCGTGAATCCCGCGCGCCTCGCGGTCAAATATTTTTTATGTTTAGCGCCAATCATACAAGATTGTTTCTAAATTATAAGTATAGGGTCGGCCGTGATCGGTCCAGACAATTTGTGCTCGCACCGTCGCCGACTTAGGATCAATCATACTGATTCGAATCAAACGGTTAAAACCAGAGCTGGGATAAAATGAATTTAAATCATGATAATAATAACCGGCCGCGTCCTGTTTTAAGTCGCCATAACGCGAATCCTCGGTTAAATGCGGCAAAGTATCCCGATAATCAACATAGTATAAACCGCTCTGACTGAATTTTGCGTTCCAGGCTTGGCTCGCGAGCCAGCTCGAATCCCGAAAATTTCTGATGAGTTCAATCCCCTCCTGCGCTAATTGATAAGCGACCAGATTATTTTTATTATAAGTCTGGCTGCTTAAACTCTGAACAATAAGCGCCAAAATACCGACCAGCGCCATAGTCACGATAAAAAAAATCGTAATTACTTCGATTAAGGTAAAGCCGGCTTTATTTTTTACTTTTAGGGACATGAAGTTGTATCTAATACTTCGGCCAAACCCAAGAAATTAACACTGACGGTTCGACAGGTATTGGTTTGTTTATTTTTAATGACAATTAAAACTATGGACGAGGTAGCGAGGCCGTCATAAATATTAGTCTGAGGGTCGGGCGGCAAAAAAGTCAGATTGACCATATTAGGAAAACCACCACTCGTTTTAATCGTATCAATCACAACATTCCGGGGTAAATCCGTCACCCGTGCCCCGTAAGCGACCTGCCCTTCGACGAACGCATCATATTCCATATTTCCTAATTCGCCGGGCGCATTTAAATCGGCGAATATGGTATAAGCCAATTCATCCGTATTAAAATGAATCCCCCAACCGCCGGCCGGAATCAGACCATTATATTTAACTAGGCCCAAAGTATTATTCTGCGTCGCATGAATATCCGCGACTACTTTCTGCGCGGTCATGGTTAAGTCTGTTTGCTGATTAGTGCTATGATAATTGGCAATAAATAAAACCGCCGTCAGGACAATGATGGAAATACTAACGGTCATTTCAATTAGCGTAAAGGCCGGTCGTTTCATTTTATCGGGTTGATTTAACTTCTTGCCAGAGCGGCAAGTCATAATTAATATTTAAAACCGTGGACGTGCTGCAAACATAGCTATCATTATCCGTCACCCGCAGAGTAACCGTTGTTCCGGTCGCTTGCGAGAAGAACATATTCGTAATGGCGGATGTCGAGGAACTGATAATCGCTAACGGGTCGGTCGTCTTCCAAAGATAAGCACATTGGCCGTTAACACAAATCTGCGCCTGGGAAGGATTAGAGGAATTATAATAGAAAGAGTGACTTGTAAAAACAGTCGTACTTCCGACTAAAACCTGATACGGGTCCCAGGTAAAGTACGGCGTGGGAAATTCATGCTTATAAGTCGTAAACGTTTTCGGATTAGAATCTAAATCCCCATCCGTTGAAACGCTCACGGCGCCGGATGAAAGCGAAGGCGCACCAAATTCATACCAGTCGGTCGGCTGATCGTTCTGATCATAAAGCCTAATCCACCAATAATAATTCGTATTGTAATTTAAGGCGCAACCGTCGGCATTAGGAATAATATACTGATTGGCCAGTCCGGTTTTTTTACCGCTAGAACAAACCGGAGTGCTTGTACTCTCTTGGTTATTGACGATAATTTCATAAGCCGTTTGCTGGCCGCTCTTAAGTCGCCATTTTAAAACCGCGGTCAAAGCCGAACCGCCGCAAGCCTGCGAATAATTCCAGTTGGGCGAGGATAGCTCCCCAATTCTTAAGTCGCTAATATAAGTTTTGTAACTGCGTAAGCCGCAATTACTATTACCATTATTTTCCGTTTCGCAATTGAAGCTTAAAGCGCCGAGACTGCCGGAATTTAAGGCTGACCCCGCAAAATCGCCGGGAAAAACATTGCTGTTTCCCGGAACAACCGGCACGCTTAAGTCATAATTCTGAATCAAGACGTATGGGGGTAAAGTGTTATCGAGTTTAAGCCAACTCGAATCTGATAAAACCTGAGCGTAGCCGTAAACTTTCTGATCTATGGGGTTATAACAAGCCGAACAATGTGTGCCCGCGGCGCAACTAGCGCAATGGGCACGGAAAGTATCATCCGGCGTGGTGGTCGCCGCAAAAGAAATTAATCCTTGATTCGCGTTCCAGGCTTGCCCTGAAAAATTATTATTCGAACTAAGATAAACCGCATGAATTAAATTAGTACAGGGCGTGGAATAAAAATGAAAACCAGCGGGGAGCGAACTGGTCGAATTTAAGTTGCCGGAAACGTCTAAATGGTCGCCAATAATATCATCTAAACAATTAAAATAAACGTAGCCATTATCGCCCCACCAGGCCGCGCCGCGAATCGTCGAAGTCGCAACGGCCTGAGCTAAATGGCCGACTAAATTTAAGCTAAAAAAAATGGCTAAAAATAACAAAAAATTACCGACCGGCGTGGCGGCTAGTCTGTTAATTTTAGTTTTTCTTAGCCTTAACATTATTTGAGAATATTATAACACTTTTTTGACAGACTTTATAGGTTTTTTACCCATTATAAAAATAAAATTTATTTTTAGAAAAAGTTTACTTTTTATTCATCGCCTATGTTTTATAATAAATAACGATGTGAGCCGGGGAGCGGTCTTCGGGATTGGGTTCGGCATCTAATCTCCAGGGTTCAACTCCCTGCCGGTCCACATCCGTCGGACGATTTGCCAAACAAACCAATTAGACTTGTATTCACTCCCAAAAGGTGCTATAATTTTTACAAATGCCGAGCCCTGTCCCATAAAACCACGATGATCGCAACGAGGTTAAAAAAGTCTCCCCCTGAGGGAGATTTTTTGTTTTATAAAACCGACCGTAAGAACTTAGCTCCGAGCGCCACCATTTTCTGCCTTCCCTTTTCTGTTTTATCGTTATAACCGACTAAATGCAAAAGGCCGTGGACTAACAAAAAATCAAAAATGTATTCCGACTTTTCCAAGCGGCCAAAAAGTTCAAAATATTTCGTCGCTTTTTTTGTTTCCTCAATATTAATCAAGATTTCTTTGACTTCTGGAAAAGATAAAACATCTGTCGTTTTATAGACTCCCCGATAATTTCTGTTAATCGTCCGCATTTTTTTGGCGCCGATAACAGCGACCGAAATCGTCCAATTCTTTTTATAAACGCGCAAAAACCTTTGGGCGAGCGTCGTGATGCGTCTGGAATTTATTCGCTGTTTAGTTGTATTATTAATTTCGACTTGGCTTTGAGTCATAAACTATTTGTTTAGAAAAAATTTAATTATTCTTCATCGGTAATATTTTATAATTGATTTTGACGTGGGGCTAGAAGCGGCTTCGGCTTAAATTTAACAATTAAGCTTCCGGGGTTCGACTCCCCGTAGCTCCACGCCCGACTTTTTAAAATTTGATTTTAAATATCAAAATGATATAATATAACTGCTTAGAAATAAGCTGGTGGAACCACTTCTGACCCTAAAAAGTCTCCCCCTGAGGGAGATTTTTTGTATTATAATAGCCTCTTCAACCGCCTTAATAAATTATATAAACTATACAGACCCGGTCGGAAAATAAGATCAAAAGTCCCGGGATAATCAATAACGCGACCGCCGAAACCTAATTTAAAACGCGTCACACCCGGCCATTTCTGCTCATTAATCCCATAGAAATCATAGTATTTATACCCGGCGCTCGCTGCTTCTTTAATCACAGTCCACTGTAAAAGTTGCGGGGCCATTACTTCGCGGAAGTGGTAATCCGATGCACCGTGCAGATAGGTCACACGGTCGCCCCAAAAAGAAAAGAGTCCGGCCGCGATATTCTTTCCCTCGTAGCGGGCAAAGTATAATTTAATGAACTTCGGATCCGCGGCTAATAAATTTTTATAATGCTTCTGGTCATGAACTCGAAATTTATCCCGTTCGCCCGTGGCGTGTATTAGTCGCCAAAATTCGGCGGCGTCTAAGGCCGAACCGTTTATAATTTCTACCCCCTTTTTCTCAGCGAGCCGAATATTATAACGTGTCTTGGAATGAAAGTTCTTGAATAATTCCGCTTCTCCCGCCGCCAAATCTAAAATCAAGGTTTTCGCCGGCTGCAAATCAAGCGTTTTCTTAATTCTTAATTCGTAATTTGTAATTCTTAATTCTTCTCTCGGTTCGAGTCTTAAAAATACCGCCCGTCCGTCAATCTTTTTGAGCGCTGTGAATAAAAATCTTTCTAATTCGTAATTCTTAATTTTTAATTGATAATTGATAACCGGCCCGCGTGGCGCGTACCAATAAAAATAGCCTCCGCCAATTGGACTCTTAATCAAGGTCGCGGCGACCATAATTTCTCCCTTGTCTCTGACTCCGACTCGAAGAATATCTTTCCCTTCCTGAAGTAAAACTTCCCCCCAGGCCCAGGATTCTAAAAACTCCGCGCCGGCTGAATCGCTTCGCAAAGCGAGCGAGCCCGCGTTTAAAACAAAATTATCTAATTCGGCCGGGCTTGAAAAATAAAATAATTCCATGTTTTAATTATATCATAAACCAAACAAAAAAGGAGCCTAAATCAGGCTCCTTTTAAAAGATACTTTAAGAAATATGACTATCTGATACCGGCCGGAGTAGCCGTTTCTGTCGTATTACCAGGAATGTTGCCAATCGCCACGCCTAAACAATAAGTGATGTGGTAAGAACCGTTGGTTACACCGTTCATGACATCAGAAGTGTAGGCATAGGCGTTAGTACCGGAACAGTTTGTCCCATCGGCCGGAGTCGGCGCCGCTGGTACAATCTGCATGTAAACGCTAGAACCGGTCGCAATCGCGGAACCTGAACTAACTGTCGGCGGATAAAGCCCCACATCGTTATAATACAGTTCCAAAGCGGTCTGGATTTGTTTGATATCCGCCACACGTTTCGCGTCACGAGATCGGGCACGAGCCGTGTTTAGGGCCAAGACCGAAAGCGTTGATAGTAAGCCGATAATGGCAATTACCACCAACAACTCGATTAAGGTAAAACCTTGTTTATTTTTTTTCATAGCTCACCTCCCTCTAAAGTTCCCCGTTCTAATCTTAATACCGGTTATTAAAATCACAACGGAACATTGAGATTAATTAAAAATTAATTTATAT
>CAIQRY010000022.1 GCA_903874345.1 uncultured bacterium | reverse complement strand
TAATTTCTTATGCAGACCTTGTAAAAACGTGGCCCAGCGCTTGGCAAAGAATAACCAAAACTTGCCTAGCGCCCCGCCGACACGAGATAAATCGCGTTCGACTTTCTGACGCAGGAGTTGGTCTTTAAATTTTGCTTCTCTCTCGCCCGGCATATTACCGATGTTAAGTATAGCGAGTGCCGGAAATTTCTTTAAAATGATCGCTAAAATGACGACCAAACAGATCAAAATCAAAATTAAAGAAATAATGGTAGCCATATAAAACAAAATTATTTAACGACAGCGGCAAAGCTATTTGCTTTTAAACTTGCCCCGCCGACCAGTGCACCGTCAATGTTCGGCTGGCTTAAGTAAGAAACGGCATTTTTCTCATCAACGCTCCCGCCGTAAATGACCCGTACGTTTTTCTTTAAAATTTTCGCGGCGCTTGCGCGGATAAATTTTTGAATCTCATCTGCTTCTTGGGGCGACATCGGTTTAGCGTTCTTATTCGTACTAATCGCCCAAATCGGTTCATAGGCAATCACCAAGTCGGATGCGGTTTTTATCTTAACGCCTTTTAGGCCGTGATGCAACTCTTCATTTAAAAACAGCTTGGTTTGCCCATCTTCCCTTTCCGTTAATTTTTCACCGATGCAAAGAATCGGAATAATTTTATTTACCAAAGCGGACTTTATTTTCCGATTAATAATCGCGGAATTTTCATGGAGATGCTCACGGCGTTCGCTATGTCCTAAAATAACGTACTTTACGCCCAGGGCTTTTAAGTTAAGGGGTGAGACTTCGCCGGTTAAAGCCGCCCGGTTATCCGTGGCGCTATCCTGCGCGCCGAGCGTTAACTTCGTTTTCTTTAAAATCGGGCCGACAAAAGACAAGGCACTATAATCCGGACAAATTACGACCTCGTTCTTGGTCGTTTTAACGATTTTAGCAAATTGAGCGGCTAAAGTCAGGCTTTCTTTAATAGTTAGCTGCATTTTCCAGTTAGCGACGAGAAGTTTAGACATAGGTTTAAATCAAATATTTATAGGAATATCATAACATAAATAAGGGGAAAATAAAAAACCCGGAAAGCAGAAGCAATTCCGGGTTGAGTCGTTTGAGGCGTAAGACATGCGAGTTACGAAACCGCTGTCACAACGGTTTTACGACGACGCATAACACGATAAATAATTCCAGCCGCGATAGGTATAAAGTAAATCGCGGCGCCTAAGAGCCAAAGGTCATGCGGGTATTCCTTGAAGTTCGGACCATCGGCTTGCCAATTAGGAACAAAGCCAAAAAGATAATTACCCAAGGTCGCAATCCAAATCGCGATGAACGGAAAAATCAGTGCGAAAAAGATAAGGTACCAAACTTTACAATAGAAATCAGAAATCTCAAGAAAGCTCGGGCTTTCCAGACCGGAAGCAAACGAAAATTCCAGAATCAGAACCGGGAAAAATAAACAAATCATCGAGATAATTGCGGCAGTTTCCAACCAAGGCAGCTTATAGACTTCATAAGCTTTTATGAAAATAATGCTGCCGATGACCCCAGCGACACCTAAGGCAATCAGAATAATCAGAAAAATTTCATTTTTTTTCATGTTATCGGGGATTGGAAATTATGGTTTATTAATGATTATTTATTGTCAAAAAAACGATAATTTTACTAACTCTAAATAATATCATATTTTAATATTAATGTCAATATTACCAGAGTTTTCCCCATTTGCTTTCTTCTTGTTTTTTTGCTAAAATAATAGAAGATAATTAATTAAAAATTTAGCTAAAAATACCCCTAATCTTCGGGAATTTTTTGTTTTTAATGTATGAGCAAAGAGGAAAAAAAGGATCCTAAAAAGAACAGTAGTTACGGCGCTGACCAAATCACGGTTTTAGAAGGTTTGGAACCGGTACGTCGGAGACCCGGCATGTACATCGGTTCGACCTCAGCCGCGGGTTTGCATCACTTAATTTGGGAAGTGGTCGACAATTCAATCGACGAAGCCATGGCCGGATACGCCACGGCGGTTTCGGTTCACCTGCTCCCGAACGGCCTAGTCTCGGTTAAAGATAACGGTCGCGGTATCCCGGTTGGGAAACATAAAGTAACCGGTGTCTCCGCTCTGGAAACGGTTTTAACCAAACTGCACGCCGGCGGTAAATTCGGTGACGGCGGTTATAAAGTCTCCGGCGGTTTACACGGCGTCGGCGTCTCGGTTGTTAATGCTTTAAGCGAATACTTAAAAGCGGAAGTGCGTGTCGATGGCAAAATCTGGGAACAGGAATATAAAATCGGCAAACCGCAAAAAGCAGCGCGCGCTGTCGGTACCTGTAAAGACACGGGTACGACCATTACTTTCAAACCGGACAAAACTATTTTTACGGAACTCGAATTCAGTTGGGGCAAAATTTTAGATCGTTTAAGACAGCAGGCCTATCTCACGAAAGGGATTACGATTAGCGTCTTTGACGAACGCCTTGGTCATCGTCCGAAAAAATATCGTTTTCATTTTGAAGGCGGAATTAAATCCTATGTCCAATCTTTGCATCGCAATAAGACCGTCAAAAACGATACGATTTTCTATACGGATAAAGATATTAATAATTGCAAAGTCGAAGTGGCTCTGCAATATAACGATGAATATAACGAAACAGTTATTGCCTTTGCCAATAACATTCATAATCCAGAAGGCGGCACGCATTTAGTCGGTTTTAAGACGGCCTTAACTCGAACTTTGAATAATTACGCGCGGAGTAAAAACCTAATCAAGGAAAAAGATGAAAATTTAACCGGCGACGACGTCCGCGAAGGTTTAACTTCAATTATCAGCGTCAAATTACCGGATCCGCAATTTGAGGGCCAAACTAAAGGTAAACTCGGCAACGCGGAAATGAAGGGTTATGTCGAAACAATTTTTGGCGAAGCTTTTAACGCTTTCCTTGAAGAGCATCCGAAAGAAGCGGAGGCGATTATCGGTAAATGCGTTTTATCGGCGCAAGCGAGAATGGCGGCGCGAACAGCTCGAGCGACGATTTTACGTAAAGGCGCTTTAGAAGGCATGACGCTCCCGGGCAAGCTCGCCGACTGCTCAAGCCGACATCCGGAGGAATGTGAATTATATATCGTCGAGGGCGACTCGGCCGGCGGCTCGGCTAAACAAGGTCGTAATCGTCGTTTTCAGGCAATCCTACCGCTCCGCGGCAAGATTTTAAACGTCGAACGGGCGCGTCTGGATAAGATGCTCGCCAATAATGAAATTAAGAATTTAGTTATTGCTTTGGGTACGAACATCGACGATCAATTCGACTTAACAAAACTTCGTTATCATCGTATAATTATTATGACCGATGCGGACGTCGACGGCGCGCATATTAGAACTCTACTTTTAACTTTATTCTATCGTCATTTCCAACCGCTCGTTACTGAAGGACATTTATATATCGCCCAACCGCCTCTATATCAACTTAAGAAAGGGGCAACCATTCGTTACGCTTATAGCGACGAAGAAAAAGATCGAATCATTACCGAGCTCGGCGGCGGGGTTGAACAAGGAGCGATTGAAATCAGTGAAGAGACGGACGAAGGCGAAAACGCGGAAGTAGAAATACCGGCCGAAGAAGAAGATAAAAAAGGTAAGAAGGGTGAAGCGGGCGACGACAAGAAAAAAGGATTTAAAATTTCTATTCAGCGCTACAAGGGTTTAGGGGAAATGAATCCGGATCAACTTTGGTCCACGACCATGAATCCGGAAAGCCGTATCGTCAAACAGGTTTCAGTCGAGGACGCAGGCAAAGCCGATCAAATTTTCGATATGCTTATGGGCGATAATGTCGCGCCTCGCAAAAGTTTTATTCAGACGCATGCTAAAAAAGTTCAAAATTTAGATATTTAATTAACCGACCCCGCGTCAAGCGCGGGGCGACGCATATGTATATTTTCATTCTAGCGCCCGTCATTGCTTTCGTTATCGCCCAAGGCACTAAAGTTTTTTTGCGCTCCCTGCATCATAAACTAAGCTGGCGCGACTTCACGGCTTATTCGGATATGCCCTCGAGCCACACGGCGACCGTCACGGCCCTGGCCGTTATTACCGGCCTTAAACTAGGAATCAGCTCTCCCTTCTTCGCAATTAGTTTTGTCTTAGCGGCGGTTGTTATTTCCGACGCCATTGGCCTTCGAAATTATCTAGGTGAACACGGCAAAACTTTAAACATTCTAGTTCAAGACTTAAAGGAAGATGAATTTTTAGATCGCCGATACCATAAACAACTCGAAAAAATCGGCCATACCCCACTCCAGGTTTTAATCGGCGGCATCGTCGGCGCGGCGGTCAGCCTACTTTTGGCCTGGACCTTATAAATTAAATTTAAAAAACAAAAATAAAAAATCCTGGTTTTTTCCAGGATTTTTTTAAGACTTAAGCCTTATGTTTCAAGCCAAACTCGCTTGGCCGAAACGAAAATTCAAATAATTCTTAATGGCCGGAATTAAACTGTTAGAAAATAAAACTTCATAACATCCAGCCCGGCGGCACAAATTCTCGAAAGACGACAAATCAATTTTCATGCCATTTAAATGAGCATTGGTGTATTCCCTGGCCTTCATCGCCATAACAATTTTTTTGATTCCAGGAGCGGTCTTTAATTCCGCTTCCGGAATATCCAAACGCATGAATTCATTCAGGCGTTTGGCGATCTCATTATGATCTTTAATGAACGTTTCCATGTTGACCTCCCTGTTGCTTATAATTGTTTTTACTTATTTTTAACTTCACAATGTACGTTATATTTTATTTATTGTCAAGAATAGATTGACCAGTCATAGCGGCTGGCTTTTCTAGATTCATCAGACTTAAAATAGTTGGGGCCAAATCCGCGAGCGTACCAATTGGCGCGAGCAAGCTCAAATCATTGTTTAAGGGTTCGGCTAAGCCTACGGTCCGACCCTTAAATTCCTCGCCCACAATTAGAAGCGGCACGGGATTAGTCGTTATGCTCGTATCGGCCACATCCGTTCCCGGCAGGCGCATTTTTTCCGCGTTACCATTGGGCGAAGAAATAAGCAGCAGGCCTTTATGATCCAAAACTTCTTCAATAATTAATTTTAAATTTTTATCAACCGCTTCCACGGTCTTGATTACAGAATTAAAATCGCCAGTCGCGGCGACCAGGTCGGTCGTCGGAATAGTAACGGCAATAAAATTATAGGGCGGATCTTGATGTAAGGCGCTGATTACTTCTTTCACGGTTCGCTTTAAAGCTAAAAGCGGCTTAACAGTATGATTCCCGGCCTCGGAAGAAACTATCTTCCAGTCTTCGCCCATTTTTTGGCCTTCACTATGGCCATTAAAAAAATGGGTCAAAGCGGCAAAGCGTTCGGTCTCGGCGATTTTAAGTTGTTTTAAATTATGATCGGCCAAAGCTTGCGTTAAAGAAAAAGGCGACTCAATATTTTCGTCGCTTAAATCCTGGCCCGTTCCTAAACTTAGGTAACGAGCGTTAATTGTTTTTTCACCAGTCGAAAGCAGCGCGACGGGATATTCCTTAATTAAATTAAGCCAATTGGTAATCTTGGCGGCGCGCAAAGCGTTCATCTCGCCTTCCGGCGCCACGCCCCAGCCATCAAGGAGTAATAAAACGAGCGGCCGAGACGGGAGGGGCTCGGACGCGGCAGAAGCGTTTGAACTATTAGAAGTTGAATTATTCATTTTATTTAATTAGCGGAGAAATTTCCAATAAACGGTTATACTTAGCTAGTCTTTCGCCGCGCGACAGGGACCCGGCTTTAAGATAATCGGCTCCGGCCGCCACCGCTAAATCGGCAATAAAATCATCCGTGGTTTCGCCGCTGCGATGGGAAACAATTACCTTGTAATTATGCTGTTGGGCTAATTTTATACATTCTACGGTTTCCGTCAAGGTCCCGACTTGATTGGGCTTAATGATGATAGCATTAGCGGCTTTTTCTTTCAAACCCTGACGCAAGCGATCGGTATGGGTCACAAATAGATCATCGCCCACAATCAGCATCTTTTTGCCGAGTTCGGCGGTCAGTTCCCGCCAATCACTCCAAGCATCTTCGGCTAAACCGTCTTCTAAATATAGGAAGGGGTATTTTTTCAACCATTCATTATATAAGCCGATTAAATTAGCGGCGCTAAACTGCGCATTGTCCAAGGCAAAAATATATTTCTTAGTTTTTTCTTCGTATAAACCCGAGGAGCCGGCATCAACTCCTAAAAATAAATCCTTCCCTGGTTCATAACCAACACGGAGGGCGGCGGCTAAAATAAATTCAATCGCGTTAATTGAGGAATCTAAATCAGATGCATAGCCGCCTTCGTCGCCGACATTCGTCGTGAAGCCGGCTTCTTTCAAAACTTTTTTTAATTCATGAAAAACTTCGGCGCCAAGGCGAACCATCTCCGTAATCGGTCCGACTTTCGGAATAATTAAAAATTCCTGAAAATCTAAATTACTATCAGCATGTTGGCCGCCGTTAAAAATATTAAAAAGCGGAACTGGCATTTTCGGCATAGCCAAGTCATACGTCGTTTTTAAATAGGCAAATAATTCCTGCTTCTCGCTTAAAGCGCCGGCCCGGGCGCAAGCTAAAGACACGGCTAAAACCGCGTTCGCCCCTAAGTTACTTTTATTTTTGGTACCATCTAGAGCGATGAGGGTTTGATCGATTTCCGATTGTTTTAAAATGTCTGAGCCGATAAGTTTCGGCGCAATAATTTCATTAATCTTAGAGACCGCCCGTAAAACGCCTTTACCCCCGTAGCGTTTATTATCGCCGTCGCGCAGTTCCAGGGCTTCGTGGCTCCCGGTCGACGCCCCGCTCGGGACGCTCGCCTTAGCAATTAAACCGTTATCCAAAAATACTTTCGC
>CAIQRY010000021.1 GCA_903874345.1 uncultured bacterium | reverse complement strand
ATTGATAATTTTTAATTAAATTTCCATAATATCTTTTTCCTTACGCTCTCTAATCTCTTTTAATTCCTCGTTTTTCTTAGCCGAGAATTCATCCAATTCTTTCATAAAACGAAATTTATCATCTTCGCTGATTTCCTTATCCGTAAAAGCTTTTTCAATGACATTCTTAATCTGATCGCGCGCCTGACGTAAGTTAATACGCGTTTTTTCCATCTTTTCATTCAATTTTTTTACTAATTCCTTACGATTCTCTTCGGTTAGTGGCGGTACCGTCAAACGAATCTTATCGCCCTCGTTCACGACGCCAAAACCCAAGCCCGCATCGACAATCGCTTTTTCAATACTCTTAATCACGCCTTTATCCCAAGGCGCAATAATAATACTGCGCGCATCGGAAACCGCGATATTACCGACCGCATTAAGCGGATTTAAAATTCCATAAGCTTCGACCTGAACACTGTCTAAAACCGCCGGATTCGCTCGACCGGTCCGAAGCGAACTAATTTCTTTCTTGAAGAAATCTAACGCATTAGTAAATTCCTGTTGCTTGTTTGATAAATATTGATTCATATATTTTATTTTATTTTCATGGTTCCTAAATACATCGCGCTCGGGTTATTAAAGTCGATTAAGAGCGCCCGGCCGGCCCGCGCTGTCGGTAATTTCTTCGTCGTCCAGGTTGCCCCTCCGTCAGAGGAACGGAAGAAGGTGGTATTAGTTACATAATAAATTTCTAAAGAATTTTTAGGATTAACGGCGAAGGAATTGATAACGGAATCTTTTTCCGGCTGTAATAGTTTCACCTGCTCCCAAGTGATACCATTATCCGGCGATTGCATCAAGATCTTATCGGTCGCTAGAAACATAATGCCGTCGTTGGCCACGACCAAATCACGAAAATTACCGCCCAAATCAAAGCCTTGTAAGACGGCGTTTAAATCCGTCCAGTTCTCAACCAAGAAATTCTGTTCCAAATTAGCGGAGTCGGAGGCATTAGTCACCGTATTGGAATTGAAACTAAAAATATGATTCTTAACGGTCGCCACAAAGAGCGCGCGACTGTCTTTCGGCGACATCGCCAGCTTAGCCACGCCTTCTTCCATGTTCTGAATTGTTCGCCAGGAAATTCCGCCGTCAATACTTTTAATAATTTCACCGCGCGAGGTACCGATATAAAGATTACGGGGATTATAATGATCAACTACAATCGAAGAAACGTTGACACCGGTATTATTATCATAATAAACCTGAGTCCAAACCCGAGCGCAGTCCAAAGATTTATATAGACGGTTGCCTAAAGCCGCGTAAATCGTGCATTTATTCTGGGGATCGATTTTAATATCGTTCACTGTCGCCTTGGGTAAACTACTGACGAAGTTCCAACCGTTGCCAATAGCGTAGGTATAATAAAGACCGGCCTCGAAACTCGCTAAATAAACAGCCAGACTATCTTCCGGATCCATAGTCATGACATTAACATTTAAATCCGAGATGCTCCCCGGTTGGCCCGAGACGCTCGGCATGGTCGCCATCGCGCGCCAAGTGTCGCCGCGATCGAGCGAAAAGAAGACACTGCTGTCAGTCGAATTGGCGGTACCGGTTGAGCTCGTCGTAATACTGCAGGCCGATAGAAGTGGCAAAGCGACCAGGATGAGAATAAATAATTTAATTTTGGGCGACATATATTTATAAATTATAAATTGATAAGCACTTGCTCTAACACCAAGCGAGGGTTAACATTGGCCGCTAAATACTCCTTGGCTTGGGCCAAGAGCTTCAAATCTTCTAAAATCGCCGGTCCACTATTATGGCCGCTCGCGGCGTCTAGGGTCGCGAGAGTCTTAACGAGCGCTTCACTTAAGACCGAATGCTGTAAACGATCCTTTTGTTCTAGACTCAATAATAATAAATCACGAAGCAGTCCTTCCCCAAGGAGTAGTACCTCGTTCGCCGTCGTCGCCGCCTGGCGGCTAAAGGTTTTATCACTAAATAATTGATCTAGAGAAGTTAAACGAGCATTCACGTCCTGTTTAAAAAAATTCAGCCAGATTTCAGCGTTCGTCAAATAAGTTTTATATTCACTGGCGTTTTCCAGATAATGAACGGCTTTTAAGGGTCGGCCTAAAGATAAATTTGCCAAGTCTTTAGCCAGCGAACGACTCGCGCCATAATTCTTAATCAGATAATCATAAATCAAAGCGCTAGCGACTGGCATAAAATACAGAATCTGACTGCGCGACAAAATTGTGGCCGGTAAATTTGTTTCCGCCGTAACCAGTAAAATAATTACAACCTTATCGCTCGGTTCTTCTAAAGTTTTAAGCAAGGCGCTTTGCGCTTCCGGCGTCAGGCGATCGGCTTCTTTGATAATACCAATCTTATAGGAATTCAAAAAAGAACTCAAATTAAGTATTTTAATGAATTCCCGAACTTGTTCAATACTAATACTTTTCTTTTCTTCCCTAGGCTCTAAAATATGCAAATCGCTATTAAAACCATCGGGATTACCTTGTAAATTACGAGCGAAAGCAAGGGCAATCGTCGACTTCCCTAAATCTTCCGGCCCACAAAAAACATAAGTCTGCGCAATTTTTTGGTTATTTAAAGCGCGCTCCAAGAATTCAACCGCCGGAGAGTTACCGATCGCGGGCCAATTATACTTTTCCGTGCTCATAATATTAATTACCAATCGTCACTTGCGCTAAATCACTATTAGTTATTCCCAAACCGCGGCTGCGAATAACACTATAGGCGTCCGCCGGACGACCTAAATAATATAATTTTAAATTTATTGGGTCAAGGTAATAGGCTTCCCCACTTCCCTCAACTTTAAGAACAATGCGACCGGCCAAACTGCGGCTCGGACTCTTCTGAAGCTTTGTGAGATTGGTATTAGAAATTCCTAAACCAAAACGACGCATCAAATTATAAGCATCCTGCGGTCGACCTAAATAATAGCGTTTTAAATCTAGAGGATTAATATACCAAGCCTGACCCTTGTCCTGTGTCTGTAAAACAATGCGCCCGGCTAAACGATTGGCGATCGAACTATAATTTGTACTAGCGCCGGAACTAGCGCCACCGGCCGGAATCGTTACGGTTGGCGAATTATAAACACCCGAGGAAGAAAGGGAAAAAGTCTGACTAGCGGTCACTAAATATTTCTGATTAACAATTACTTTAATGTCCTGCGTCACGCCGTTTTTAGCATAGAAAGCGACGCCATATTCCTTACTATTAGCGCTATAAACTGCTAAGTAGGGCCCGGCCGCTAAGGATTTCGAGGCGGTTTTGGCCGCGCCCAAACTAATACTCCCAACTTGCTGATCGCGGTAATAAGTCCGACCGTCCGAGGAGACAAGCGCGTATAAATTCAAAGAAACATTGGTCGGTAAAACATTACCTTGCGTATCCGCCAAACTAAAGCGAGTCAAATTAGTAACTAATTTCTGAGTCGTCTTGGCTGTTCCGGAAACCGTCGCGTTCCAAAAAATATTCGAATGGCTGAAATCATCATTGACCGCTAAGGCATAAACACCGCCGGAATATTCAAAATTAAATTTACCGGCATTATCCGTGTTCACCTTCGCCAACTGTCGTCCCAAACTATAACCATTATCGCCGCCAATCTGTTCATACAACCTGACTTCTTTACTAGTTAAGGGTTTTTTTAAAGCATCCATTAATTGACCGGACAAACCATTAAACGAATAATTATAGGCCAAATCTTTGTCGACCGGAATCGTAATATTATAAACATTGATGGTGTTGTTGCTCGTGTCCTTGGCGGAAATAGCATAAGAACCGGTCTGACCGCGGCGATATGGATTATAAGGCGCAACATAAACTGTGGCCGCCCCGCCGGTCGTTGTCTGTAAATTGGCGATTAGGTCACTGTTCTGAAAAAAAGGATTGCCGTCGGTATCATACTCCTGGGCGTAGAGAGAAAAACTATAATTTCGTTTTAAGCTCCCGTTCGCGTCGCGGAGCACAATTTTTAAAGCCGGCAGATATTCGGTTAAGACCCGGTCATAACCGCAAACAAAACGGACAGCGCTAAAAAACCAAAATTCCCCGATATTCGATTGCTTATCCCAGACTTTTAAGGCATAGGTTTTGCGGGAGTCGGGCGTAAAATTAATCACGGCTTGGCCGGAATTATCAATCGTCCCGCTTGAAACACTGTTACCGGCATACGGCAGGCCATTGGCATCGGTTCCCTGTTCATAGAGGGTATATTTCGTACCAATCGCTAAATTACCGCTATAACTGCGTAAGGTGATAGTTAATTTTGAACTGTTCGGACAACCACTGTTTCCTGGATTCCAGCCTTGCGACGAAGTTAAAGTCTGATCATTAAGCTGGCCGTCTAGAACATCGACATTCCAGAAATATTGATATTGGTTATTTTGTCCTTTGACGCCTAAAACATATAAACCAGCCGGGACTTCAATCTGGCCATAGCCATCAGTCCCTAAAGAAAATTGGCCGAGTTTCGTGCCAACCACCGGGTTATTGTCCGGATCAAGTTGCTGTTGAAAAATCTCAACATTCGTCCCAGACGGAAATAAGGCGCCGGTCACATCCTGTAATTTAACGCGAAGCGCGCTTAAAAAATAATTAACGCTCGTTAATTGCCCGTCCACAACATGAATATTATAAAGATTGAATTTAAAATTATTGCGGGTAATCTCGACGTTATAATCATCGCTGATTATTCCGTTTAAACTACGAACGCTACCCTGCGGCAGATAAACCGCGACCTGACCGGTCGAGCCAGTCGTTCCGGAAATAAGTTGCTCTTTTTTTTGCTTCAAGGGGCTATTGTTACTATCATAAACCTGGGAATAAATACTGAAATTAGTATTCGTGAGCAAACTGCCGTTTTCGTCATGGAATAAAACCTTAATACCGCTCACCGTCTCTTGAACGTCATAACTGGCGCCGCAATTATAAGACAAATTATAATACCAGAAAGCCGCGCTGTCCTTATTAATGGTTTGAATTTTCAAAGCATAATTATCATAAGACAAGGAATTGCGCCAACTTAAATGCGCGACGCCTAAGTTCGCGTCAGTCGAAGCACTCGCGAAACGCGTGGTCGGCTTCGGTTGACCGTTAGCATCAAGTTCCTGTTTATAAATCGACACGCTCGCATTCGGGATAAAGGCGCCCGAGGGGTCGCGGACCACGACTTCTAAATCCGTGTTCTGCGTGCAATCGGCCTGAACCAAAAACGGCACGAGCAGAAAAAAAGCGGCGACAAGAAGGAATTTTAAATTTAATTTAGGCATATAGAAAACAAAATTAATTTAAAGGATAAGTTTCGTTTAAATTGCTGATGGCCGGCGCAATCGAGAATTGATAGGTATTACCGGTTGAAATAACGCTGGTAAGTTGTAGATTATAGGTCGACGTTGGATGATAATTAGCGCTTAAGCCGGCAATAACACTGAGTTCGACTGGCGTATTATGCGTGACCCGTAAATAGTTAATATTAAAGACAATCTGATCATCATTATTTTCCGTGCTCGTCGTCGACACCAAATCATTACCATTAAGAAGCCGGAAATTCTGCCAATCATCTTTATTAGCGGTTCCGCCATTTTCGAAAACTAATTTCTTAATTAAAACGTCTTCGTTACCGGAAGTTTCGCTAATTTTGATTTTAGCAATCAAACGACTGCCGTTATTCACGGTTAAATTAAGATTCGCCAAGCTTTCCACTTGAACATTTACCTGACCAATCATGGTCCCCGAAATAATTTTAAAAGTTGTATTTTGCAAAGGCCAGGCACCCACCACCGGCGCCGAGGCCGCCACACTCGCCGCTTCCTTTAAGGACATGGCTAGAGTCTGGTTCGTGCAGGTGCTACAAACACCTAAATTTACAAAAACTTTGATGACTTGCTCTTGACCACTACCCAAAATCAAGGCCGGTCGGAAATGAACGGTGGCGCGGCGATTATTAGGATTAACATTCACGTTAGCCACGATATTACTATTATTAGCGTCTAGTAGGAAGACATTTTTTAAGATGCTGCTATTATATAAGCCGGAAAAATCTAAAACCAAGTCGGTAATAGTGGCCGTATCAATCGTGGGAATAAAATGAAAAATACCGACTAAATTGCCATCCGTCCCGGCCACCACAGAATTATCATTCGGTCCGGTCACGGCTTCGCTCGTCACTGATAAGACGTTATTAGAACTAGTATTTCCACCGTTGTTACTACTGCCGGAATTTACGTTATTAACCGAACTCGCACCGCTTAAATTTAAAGTCGCGTAGTCAACGGTTTCGTATTGCGCCAAATCAAGGTCATTAATGGTTAAAACCGGTTCGCCTTTAAGGCCAAAGCTAATTAAATCACTTAAATTATTAATCACTACTTTCTGGTTACCTTTAATATAATAAATCTTGGCCGCGCTCGCACTCTTAAATAATTTCGCTTCCGGCCAAGAATTTAAATCAGTTGCCGAGACGGTTTTGACATCGGACCACTTTAAGCCATAGCTCAGATAAGCGGTCGCGTTAAGATAGGTTTTCTTACGATGATTTTTCTGGCTTAAAAAATAAACGGCCGGGCTATTTTTAGCCTTAACCTGAGTCAAATTCGAACTAATTGAGGCGCTAGCCGGTGTGGACAAAAATAAAAATAAAAAACCCGCCAGAAAAACAGCGGTTCCCCATTGAGTTTTTTTGTTTAATATTAGCTTCATAATTACTAAAAAAATTTTCTGAACTAGCCAGATTTCTTAATAATGTTAAACTCTAAAATCATTATAGCATATTTTCTCAAAAAATGAATTGATTTTTCGCCATTTAATTGATATATTGAGACTGAACTTGAGCTTAGATCAAAATCAATAAAAATATGAAAAATCGCTTCAAAAAATTCCTCTTATTTGTCGGCGACCTGGCCTTCTTACATTTGGCCTTATTTTTAACCCTTTTGGCTCGCTATGGACGCTTTGATTGGCAAAACCAGTGGCCGAATCATTGGACGCATTTTTTACTAATTTTCGCCATTTGGCTCCTGGTTTTCTATATTAATGACCTCTATAATTTAAACCTCAAAGCGAGTGGCCGAAAGTTTTTCCGACTAACCATTAATTCGGCAGTTGTTAGTAGTTTGCTTTCTATCCTCTATTTTTACTTAAACGTCGAGTCCACGATTGCCCCGCGAACGAACTTAGCGATTTTTATTGTTTTCTTTACTCTTCTCTTCTTCCTGTGGCGCGGTATTTATCAAGCCTTGCTTCATCCGCTTATTCCACAAAATAATTTAGCCATTATCGGTTTCAACCATCGGACCGAAGGACTTTTAAAGGAACTCAGACAAAATCCGGGTTCGGGCTATACGACAGCTTTGGTTTTCCGGACACCGGAAGAATTAACGAATCTCGTGGCCAGCGTTAAAGCGAAAGATATTCACGCGATTGTGGTTGCTGATGATTTTGGCCAGAGCGAAAAATTACGCCAGGCTCTGTTTGATTGTTTAGTTTATCCGATTACTTTTTTTAATTATCCTGATTTCTATGAACTTTTAACCGGTAAAGTGCCGGTCGAAGCGATTGGCCCGAACTGGTTTTTAGAAAATCTGCGCGAAGGACAAAAAAATTATTTTAATTTCTTTAAACGCGTCCTTGATTTTATCTTAGCGTTAATTATTTTTATCATTTCTCTCGTTCTCTGGCCTTTTATCGCTTTTGGTATTAAAGTCACGAGTCGCGGTCCGGTTATTTTTAGACAAGACCGCTTAGGCAAGAACGAAGTGACTTTCAAAATGATTAAATTCCGAACGATGCGCGTTGAAAATAACGACGCGGCACCGACCGTGGTCGGCGACAAGCGCATTACGAGCTTCGGTTCCTTCTTAAGAAAGACACGACTCGATGAAGTTCCGCAAGTGATAAATATTTTAAAAGGCGAAATGAGTTTTATTGGCCCGCGCCCGGAGCGACCGGCCATCGCCGCGGACTTAGAGCATAAGATTCCCTTCTATAAGACCCGCCTCTTAATTAAACCGGGCTTAACCGGTTGGGATCAGATTTCCGGCATTTACCACTCGCCGTCCTTTGAAGACAGTCTGGAAAAATTACAATCCGATTTATATTACCTTAAACATCGCTCGCTTTATTTAGACCTGTCCATCGCACTGCGCACTTTGGCAACGATGCTAAGCCGTGGCGGGAGATAAGATTAATAAATATTTTAAAATATATGTTCACCAATAAAACTGTTTTGATCACGGGCGGGACCGGATCGTTCGGGAAAAATTTCGCCAAATTCTTATTAAAAAATTATCAATTAAAAAAATTGATTGTTTTTAGTCGCGACGAATTAAAGCAATTTCAAATGGAGAAAGAGATAAATGATGATCGTCTTCGTTTTTTTATTGGCGACGTTCGAGATTTATCTCGCCTGGAAAGAGCTTTTACTGGAGTGGATATTGTCGTCCATGCGGCCGCTTTGAAACAAGTGCCCACCCTAGAATATAATCCTTTTGAGGCGGTTAAAACTAATATCTTGGGCAGCCAAAACGTAATTGATGCGGCAATTAATAAAAAAGTTAATAAAGTTCTCTTAATTTCAACCGATAAGGCGGCTCACCCTGCTAATCTATACGGGGCGACAAAATTATGCGCGGAAAAATTGTTTATCGACGGCAACGCTTATGGCGACCGCGAGACTAAATTTAGTTGCGTCCGCTACGGTAATGTGGTTGGTAGTCGCGGCAGTATTATCGAAACGCTACTTAATAATAAAGATATTCTAAAAGTAAAAATCACCAGTTTAGACATGACCCGATTCTGGATTACTCTTGAGCAAACTTTTGCCCTTGTCTGTTTCGCTCTGGAAAATATGGAAGGCGGCGAAATTTTTGTTCCCAAAATCCCGAGTATGAAGCTCTCCGATATTTTTGACGCGCTTGCTCCGCAAGCCGAAAAAGAAATTATTGGCATCCGGCCTGGTGAAAAGTTACACGAAGTCCTATTAACCACCCAGGAAACGCGCCATGCCAAAGAATTAGAAAAATATTATGTCATTATTCCCGAATTTTTAAATCCCAATAATTTTAAGAAATATCACGAAATTGGTAAAGATTTAGAGCCAAACTTTTATTACGCTAGTAACACTAACAAAGAATGGCTAGACATTGAGAGCTTCATAAAAAATATTTTATAGTTCATATATGATTCCTTACGGCCATCAATCAATTAATGACGAGGATATTGAATCGGTAGTTAATACTTTAAAGTCCGACTGGCTAACTCAAGGGCCGCTGGTTTTAGAATTCGAAAAAAAATTGGCGCAGTACTGCGGCGCTAAATATGCCGTCGTCACGACGAATGGCACCGCCGCCCTGCATGCGGCCTACTACGCCGCGGGGCTAGCGCCGGGAGATGAAATTATTAGCTCTCCCTTAACCTTCCCGGCGACAACTAACGCGGCTCTCTGGCAAGGCTTAAAACCAATTTTCGTCGATATTGATCCAAAAACCGGCAATATCAATACTGATCTGATTGAAAGCAAAATAACCTCAAAAACTAAAGCCTTAGTGCCTATTGATTATACCGGACGACCGGTCAATCTAGAAAAAATTAAAACGCTAGCCAAAAAATATCAATTAATCATCATCGAAGATGCTTGCCAGGCTTTAGGGGCGACTTATCAGGCTAAAAAGATTGGCTCTTTAAGCGACCTAACAATTTTTAGTTTCCACCCGGTTAAAAGTATAACGACCGGCGAAGGCGGCGCTGTTTTAACTGATAACGAAACTTTCTATAAGCGACTAAAAACTTTTGTCACCCACGGCATCACCAAACAGAACCTTGAGCACGAGTCTCCTGGCGACTGGTATTTCGAAATGCAAAATCTTGGTCAAAATTATCGAATTACCGATTTTCAATGTTCCCTGGGAATAAGCCAATTAAAAAGACTTGATCAATTTATAACCGCCCGCCAGGAAATAGCACAGCGTTACCAGACGGCCTTAGCGGACTTAAAAAATATTGAACTTCCGCCCCTAGAGGAGACCGGCGTCAGCTCCGCTTGGCATTTATATGTTATAAAATTAACCGGCCAATTGGCGACGCAGCGGCCTGAAATATTTAAAAAATTAAGAGACGCCGGAATTGGCGTTCAAGTTCATCATATTCCCGTTTATCTCCATCCTTATTACCAAAAGCTTGGCTATAAGCCAGGACTTTGTCCAGAAGCGGAAAAATTTTATCAAACGATCATTTCCCTTCCGATTTTCCCTGATCTTAAAATTGAAGAGCAAGATTACGTTATAAAAACTCTTCGTCAAATTATTAATTAATATGGACATCTTGGAAATAAAAACTCCCCGCGGCTTAAGAAAAATTGGACCCGGCTATCCGGTTTTTATTATTGCCGAAATGTCCGGCAATCATAACCAAAGTTTAGACAAAGCCTTAAAGATTATTGATGCCGCGGCCCAAGCGGGCGTTGACGCCATTAAACTGCAGACTTATACGGCCGATACCATGACCATTGACTGCAGCAACCAATATTTCCAAGTTAATGTTAACCCGGCTTGGCAAGGTCAAACTTTATATAGTTTATATCAAAAGGCTTACACTCCCTGGGCATGGCAAAAACAATTAAAGGCTTACGGTGAGTCCTTGGGTTTATTGGTTTTTTCTACTCCTTTTGACGAGACGGCCGTCGATTTTTTAGAAAGCTTAGACGTCGCCTTATATAAGATTGCGTCTTTTGAAACAGGCGATATCGAACTTTTAAAAAAAGTAGGACAAACTAAAAAACCCGTGATCATTTCCCGCGGGCTAACGACGGCAGAAGATTTATCGGAAGCAATCAAGGTCTTAAGACTGGCGGGCACACCGCAACTCGCGGTTTTACATTGCGTCAGCTCTTATCCGGCGACAGCCGATCAAATGAACCTAGCCACTATTCCGGATCTGACGAACCGCTTTAACGTCGTGGCCGGTCTATCTGATCACAGTCTAGATAAACTAGGCTTAGTTGTTCCCCTAACTGCCGTTGCCCTTGGTGCTTCAATCATCGAAAAACATTTTTGTCTCAGTCGCATCGACGGTGGTCCAGACGCCGCATTTTCTCTCGAACCAATCGAACTAAAACAACTGGTCGATTCCATTCGGGAAGCGGAGAAAGCTATTGGCCAAGCGACCTACGCGGTTGGTGATAAAGAAGCGGAAAATATTCTATTTCGTCGCTCAATTTTTACCATTAAAGATATTAAAAAAGGCGAAGTTCTGACCCGCGAAAATATCCGAGTCATCAGACCGGGCTACGGTCTTGCCCCGAAGCTATTACCTAAAATTTTAGGTAAGAAGGCGAGCCAGGATTTGCCGCTTGGGACGCCGCTCGCCGAAAATTTAATTCTTGATTAACTAGCTCCAATTATGAATTATCTCGTGGTGACAATTAAATCCTGGAATATTGACAATTTTAATAAGTTAAAAGCGGACGATAAGCAAAATCAATGGTTTTTGATTACGGATAAAGCGGAATTAACCCTTGATCGCTTAAAAGAAATTAAGCCGCGTTATATTTTTTTCCCACACTGGTCCTGGATTATTCCTCAGGAAATATACGAAAACTTTGAATGCCTTGTCTTCCATATGACCGACTTGCCTTATGGCCGGGGCGGCAGCCCTTTGCAAAATCTGATTGTTCGCGGACACGAAACGACTAAACTAAGCGCTATTAAAGTCGTAAAGGATTTAGACGCCGGCCCGGTTTATTTGAAAGAGGATTTAAATCTATCTGGAACGGCCAATGATATTTTGCAACGCGCTTCAATTTTAACTTATGATTTAATTCGAAAATTAGTTAGCGGTTCCTTCCAAGCGACACCGCAAGTTGGCCCCGTTGTTAAATTCTCCCGCCGCCGGCCGGAAGAAGGCGATATTTCAAATCTTGATAGCCCGCAACTCATCTACGACTACATTCGCATGCTTGACGGCGAGGGCTACCCGCGCGCTTTTTTGGAAAAAAATAATTGGCGCTTAGAATTCGAAAACGCTTCCTTGGAAAACGATGTCGTCGTGGCTAAAGTAAAAATAATAAAGATAAAAAATATATGACCAAAAAAATATTGATTGTCGTGGCTCACCCGGATGATGAAATTTTGGGCGCCGGCGGCACTTTAATTAAACAGGCCGAACTCGGTCAGGAAATCAATTGTTTGATTTTGAGCGCTGGCGTTATGGCTCGTTCGGATGGAACGGGGGCTAAAATTTCCGCTCTCCGAGAAGAAACTCAAGCCGCCGGAAAGATAATCGGTTTTAAAAATACTTATTTTGCTGATTTACCTGATAATAGCTTTGATACCGTTAGTCTCCTCAATATTGTAAAAGAGGTGGAAAAAATCATTGATGAAATTAAGCCGGATATTATCTACACCCACTATCAAAACGATTTAAACATTGATCATCGCTTAACCTTTCAGGCCGTTTTGACTGCTTGTCGCCCGATTAATATTAACTCACCGCGCGAGCTTTATTCTTTTGAAAATCCTTCCTCGACGGAATGGCAATCTAAAGCCGGCGAGCAATTTGCGCCCAACGTCTACGTTGATATTACAGACACCATCGATCAAAAAATATTAGCTTTAGCCGAGTACGTTTCGGAAATCAGAGATTATCCTCATCCTCGTTCAAGCACGGGTTTAAAAATTCTTGCCCAATATCGCGGCTTAGAGGCAGGGCTTAAATTCGCGGAAGCTTTTTATCTAATTAGAAAAGTAGATTAATAGTTCTCTTTGTCCATGATTAAGGAAAAATTTCAACAACTCCATAATTTATTATTGCAAGAAAAACCCGAACCCGCGGCGATTATTGTTTGGCTGCAGGGGGATCGTTTTGATCGCGGACCGAAAGTTTTGGATTTATTCAATAAAAAGTATGCGCCCCAAATAATGATTACCGGCAACAACCGGCTCGTCGGTCCAAAGGCGCGGCCCGGAGAAGATAATGTTTCCCTTACCGAAATGTACACTTGGTTAATCGAACAAGGGGTGCCAAAAAATTCTCTACTTATTGATGAGCAATCGATGAACACTAAGGACCAAGCCACGACGGTTATCGCTTCGGCGATCAAACAAAATTGGCAAAAGATAATTCTGGTTGGCTCTTCTTTTTACCAGCCTCGGGCTTTTCTGACTTTTTTAAAAACCGCTCGCGTCCTTGGTTTTGCGGGACGAATAATTAATCAGCCCGTTATCATCTCAGACGATGCGACGCCCAGCGGACGCCGCCAAATTGTCGCCGCGTTGTTTGAGGAAGAAATTAAAAAAATAGACCAATATCAAAACGATTTAGAAACAATCGACCAAGGAATCGATTATTTATTAGCTAATCAATTATGACTATCAGCTTACTCGTCGACAATCCTAAAAGTTGGATTATGCCCTACGCACAACAGCTTGTCACTGATCTTAAACCAGAGCATGATATCTACTTATTCTCCGAGGCCGCGGAAATTAAAACAGGCGACTGCGCTTTCTTTTTAGGTTGTGAAAAATTAGTTAAAGAAGATATTTTAAAAAGGAATAAACATAATCTGGTTATCCACGAAAGCGCTTTACCAGCTGGTAAAGGCTGGTCGCCTTTAACCTGGCAGATTCTCGCCGGTCAAAATGAAATTCCGATAACTTTATTTGAGGCCGAAACAACGGTTGATAGCGGTCCGATTTACTTTCAAGAAAAAATTAATTTCGCCGGCCACGAATTAATTGATGAATTACGCGAGCAACAAGGAGCTAAAACCATTTCTCTAATAAAAAAATTCATTGCCGCTTATCCAACGCTCACCGGTCGAGCGCAAACCGGGCCCGAATCTTTCTACCCGCGACGCAGACCGCAAGACAGCGAATTAGATATCAATAAAACGATCGCTGAACAGTTTAATTTTCTGCGAGTCGTCGATAACGAACGTTATCCCGCTTTTTTCAATTACCGTGGGCAAAAATATTTGTTAAAAATATTCAAGGATGACCAAAATATTAAATAAACAATTCAAGCCTGATAATTTTTCTGACCCGCGCATTTTTTACCGCGCCCTGAATCGTCAAGAATACGCTGATTTTTTGCCGCTTCTTGATGCCTACTACGACCAGTATCAAATAAAATATATCGGGGAGTTACGCGGTACCGAAATAAACTCTAATAATTTCAAAATCATTTTAAAAGTAAATAAGCAAACGGAAACTATTCTGCTTCGCCGCTTTAAGGTTCTCACCGCCCCCCAACAAATTCTGACTTATCTTTCTCTTTTAAAAAAATTAAAAGTCTCGGACGTACCGGTTGTCGATATAAAATTAAACTCCGATCAGAAACTGGTTACTTTTAAAAACAATAATTATTACGCCATCTTTAACTTTATTGCCGGCGAACATTTTCGCCCGACGAATCGCTCCTTCACGTCATTAGCAAAGAGCATCGGGCTAATGCATCGGGCTTTAAAAAAAATACCTTGGCGTGACAGAAAAAAAATAAACTATTTCAGCGGGCGAACCAAGAATATTTACTATAATCAAATTAAAAAATATCGGGCGGCCGATTTTAAAATCTGCCTGGAAATTATAAAAAATAAAAAATCAAAGACGACTGTCGACAAAATATTACTCGCCGAATTGCCGCCCCTCATCGCCCAAGTCAGAATTTCAAAGCGAGCGCTGATAAAAAATCTACCGCAACAAATCATTCATTCTGACTTACACCCGCATAATGTTCTATTTAAGGGTCAGGCGGCGGCGGCGATTATTGATTTTGACTGTATGCGCCTATCCCCGGTCGCTCGTGACGTGGCGATTGCCACTTATCGCTTCGGTCGGCAATTTTTAGTGGGACAAAAAATGTCTGAGACTAATTTAAGAAAAAAAGCTAAAAAACTGCAAGATCAATTTTTAACCGCCTACCAGCGAATAAATCCTTTGACACCCCAGGAAATTAAAGCGCTACCACTCTTAATTAAAGATGAATTTTTAACCAAATTATTATTTGTTCTGCGCGGCGCTTATCTCGAAGGAAATATTTCGTGGACGCAAGATACTATTAAATTCATAGACGCCCTAAAAGAGATTAATTATTTTTGGGATTAATATATGAATAAAAAATTAAAATATTTGCAAAGCGCAAAAAAGTTTATTCCCTCCGCCGCTCAGACTCTTAGCAAATATCCAGAGCAATATGTCATTGGCGTTACCCCGGTCGCAATCACGCGAGCGCGCGGCGCTTATTTGTGGGATATTGAAGGTCGTAAATATTTAGATTTAGTTTTAGCTCTCGGACCAATGATTTTTGGTTATGCCAATCCTCGCATTGACCGCGCTGTGAAAAAACAAATCGCGCGTGGCACAATTTATTCCCTGCCCGCTGCTAAAGAATTGGAATTAGCTCAATTATTATCCGCCGTTGTCCCTGGCGCCGAAATGAGCCGTTTCTTACTTAGCGGAAACGAAGCGACTAGCGGCGCCGTTCGTCTCGCCCGCCATATCACTGGCCGCGATCATGTCGCCAAATGTGGTTACCACGGTTTTCAAGATTGGAGTATTTGCACTAAAGAGGGTCGAAATGCTGGCGTTCCCAAAATATTAAAAAAACTGACTCATGACTTCATTTATAATGACCCGGGCTCATTAGAAAAATTATTTCGGAAGTACCCTAAACAAATCGGAGCCGTTATCTTAGAGCCTGCCTCTTCTGAAAAACCTAACGATCGTTTCTTACAAAAAATAAAAGCCATTACTCATCGCCATGGCGCTCTTTTAATTTTTGACGAGATGGTCACGGGTTTTCGTTGGTCCCTCGGCGGGGCGCAAGAATACTACAGGGTTATTCCTGATCTGACTTGCTTTGGCAAGGCAATTTCTAATGGCTATCCTTTATCTGTCATTACCGGCCATGCTAAATTTATGAAAAAAATGGATGAAGTTTTTGTCTCGACGACTTTTGGCGGCTATACTTTAGGAATCACGGCCGCTATTGAAACCATAAAAATGATGCGTTCTTTAGGTAATGTCCAACGCCAAATGCATAAATTAGGAAATTATTTCATAAAGGAATTTAATAAAATCGCTGAGCAAAACCAATTACCTGCTCGATTAACTGGTTATGGTCCTCATCCGATTATGAAAGTAACTATTGCTAACGATTATGAAGCTCGAATTTTTAAATCTTACCTTTACCAGGAATTCAATCGCCGCGGTATTCTCTTTAGCGCATCGCTAATGATTGGCTATGTGCATAAGAAATCAGATATTAATTCTGTTTTAAAAGCTTTTCGAGAAATTGCGAGTGCCTTAAAAAACCACCACGATTATAAATACTTAAAATCAGCCCTCCAGGGCCAAGTGGCGGCACCGCGAAATGTGCGCGCTTAAATAATTATTATGACTATTAATCAAACAAAAATAAAAGCCATAATCTTTGACTGGGGCGGTGTTTGCTGCCAAGAAGGCGAACCCTTCTCTTCCCGAGCTCTGCAAGAGACCCTTGGTCTGACGCCTAAAGAAATTGCCGAAAAAGCTCAATCTATTTACTTAGGGTACTACCAGGGCCAATACAATGGAGAAATTTTCTGGCAAAAAATAATTAACTTTTTTAATTTGCGGATGACGGCCGATTTAGCTCCTCACTTTCTTTCCCAAGCTTACCTTAACTCTTACAGTGTTTATCCCGAAATCCTAGCCCTGGTCGCCAAACTAAAAGAGCGCTACCCGGTCGGCCTGTTATCCAACTTAACGCCGGAGATGCGTGATTGGATTATTGCGAAACATCAGCTTAAAAAAATTTTTTCCACCCAGGTTTATAGCTGCGACCCCGACGTCGCGGCCTTAAAACCTGACCCCAAACCCTACTTAATAATTTGCCAAAAATTAAAAGTCGAACCGAATGATTGTCTATTTATCGATAATTCCCCAAAGAATATCAAGGCCGCCCAAGCACTAGGCATGCAGACTATTTTATTTTCTAATCCTCTTGAATTTTTAAAAGAGATTGAAATCTTATATGAATAAATTTTTAATTATTGGTGGCGGCTCAATCGGTCGACGTCATTTGCGTAATCTATTATTCTTAGGCGCCAAAGATATCACGGTAGTCGAAGTCAACCAAGAAAGCCGACAAAAAATAGCGACCGAATTCGGCGTAACGGTTTTTGCCTCAATAGATGAAGCTTGGGCTGTCGGGAAATTCAATATTGCCATTATCTGTTCCCCGTCTGTCTACCATTTAGAGCAATCCCTCGCGGCTGCCAAACAGGGTTGTCATTTATTTATTGAAAAACCTTTAGCCACCAGCTTAAAGGGGCTAACGGAATTAGAAACTATTGTTCGCCAAAAGAATTTGATTACGCTCATTGGCAGTAATTGGAAATTTTATCCGCTCTTCCAAAAAATGAAAGACTTGATTACGACGGGCGCCATTGGCCAAATTATGGCGGCGCGCTGCGAGTTCGGTCAGTATTTACCTGATTGGCATCCCTGGGAAGATTATCGACAGGGTTATAGCGCTAATCAAAATTTAGGCGGCGGAATTCTTTTAGATTCCCACGAATTTGAATATTTAACTTGGTTTTTAGGCGACGTTAAAAGGCTTTCTTGCTTTGCGACGAAAGTGAGTAATTTAGAAATTGACGTGGAGGATGTGGCGGAAACTATTTTAGAGTTTAAAAATGGCGCTATCGGTGAAATTCATCTTGATTATTTCCAGCGATCCTATCAGCGAAATTTCGAATTTTTCGGAGCCACCGGCACAATTATTTGGGATGCGAATGCTAAAAGAATAGATCTTAAGGGACCCGACCATAGTGAGTCTCACTTCCCTTTACCCGAAAATTACGATTTCAATGAAATGTATATCGCCGAGATGAAACATTTTTTAAATTGTCTTGAATCGCAAACCCAGACCATAACACCTTTAAGCCAAGCAATTAAAACCATAACTCTTATTATGGCGGCCAAGCAATCAGCTGCCGAATCTAAAGTAATTAATTTATGAAAATTGTCGCCATTATCCAAGCGCGCATGGGTTCTTCTAGACTACCGGGCAAAGGCCTGATTGATTTGGCCGGCCAACCCGTCATCGCGCGGCTGATTAATCGTTTATCAAAATCAAAAAAAATTGATGGGATCTGGTTAGCGACAACGACTAACCCTGAGGACGATTCATTAATCGAATGGGCGAAAAGAAATAATATTAATTTCTATCGCGGCCAGGTTAAAGATGTTTTGGATCGCTATTACCAAGCGGCTTCTTTGTCTAATGCAACCGTAATTGTTAGAATTACTGGCGATTGCCCGCTCATCGACCCCGAAATAGTTGATAAAGTAATCGAGGAATTTTTAAACACTAACTCGGATTACGTTTCTAATATCAAACCACCGACCTTCCCGGACGGTTTGGATGTCGAGGTTTTTTCCCGCGCCGCGCTTAATCGCGCTTGGCAGGAAGCGAAATTAGATTCTGAGCGAGAGCACGTTACGCCTTATTTATGGAAAAATGCCAATCTTTTTAAGCTTAAGAATATTGCTAACACGCCCGACCTCTCTCATTTACGCTGGACTTTAGATATGAAAGAAGACTGGGATTTCTTAAATAGAGTTTTTACCGCGCTGGAACAATCTGAGCATCTTTCCGCGATGAGTAATTTAAAAGATATCCTGGCGCTAATTGGAAAACATCCCGACTGGCTAGCTCTTAATTCCCAATATCAAAGAAACGAGGGCTATTTAAAATCAGTTAATGAAGACCGTAAAATATCCAGGCCAACCGCGCTGACTCTTTTGAAATACGAACTCGACAAAAGACTGTATTACTACGGGCAACATTTTAGCCACCCCCAGGAAAGTAATTATGGGCGCCATCAGTCTATCCGCGCGGCAATTAAAGCCCTGCTTAAAAACATTTATCTTTTTTATTTGATTTTAAAAAACAAAAAATCAAGTGGGAGAACTATCGTTTCTAACGCGTATTTTTCTGTTAATCAGGAGATCCAAAAACTTGGCTTTAAGGTCCTAAGACCGCTCCATAATTTAGCACTCGGCGCGCCGGTGACCGGAGATATCAAAATCTTAAAAAAATTCATTAAAATAAACAAAAAGATAAAAAACGGAAATTTTAATGAATTAAGCGTGCCTGCTTTCTTAAAAGAAATCGATCAATTTATCGACGACGGGTTTGAATATTACCGCGCCCAAAATTTGGCGGGATTAATCGTCCCTAATGATTTGTCTTTTTGGGAACAAGCCAATCTAGCTATT
>CAIQRY010000020.1 GCA_903874345.1 uncultured bacterium | reverse complement strand
TTTAAGTTCCCTGCTAAAGCATTAACAAAACCGGAAATCGGCGCGTTTAAGGAACCGACTAAGCGGCCATATAATTCCTGTTTACTCGGCAATTTCGATAAGGCTTCGGCTTCAGCCTGGCTGAGCAGTTTATTTTCTAAAATACCGCCCAAGAAGAAAATTTTCATTTCCTTATCCTTTTCTTTTCGGAAATTGCCCAGGATTTTTGCTGGGGCAACTTCGTCTTCGTAAGCAAATACCGCGGCCATCTTACCGTCAAAGTCACGAACATTAATGTCTAGCTTATTTTCTTTAAAAGCGAGATTCATTAAAGTTTTTTTAGCGACATAATATTCGCTATTTTCCTTACGCAATTGGGCGCGTAAATTCTCGTTATCTTTAACAGTTAAAGCATTGAATCCGGCAAAGATAATAGACTTTGATTTTTTAATTTTTTCGCTTAAATTACGAAAAATTACTTGTTTTTGAATTTTGTTTTTAGGCATATATTACAAAAAAATCTGTGTTATCACAGACGAGAAAACGCTTATCTCTAAGCGAATTTTACCTCGGCAAGACTTATAGGCGTAAAGTAGCGCCAAGCTGGCTGTCTGTGGTAATAAATATTTGTTATGTTGATATAATAGCAAATTTAGATAGTTTGTCAAGGGAATATAAAAGCCGCTAGAATAAATAGCGGCTTTTTAGTTCGGAAGCTTATTTAATCGCGTAAGTCAGGGTCACGTCGACTTTAATCTCGTTTTGACCAGTCTGAATTTCTGGACTGGAAATGGCGACACCGCCCGAAGCGCTATTACTTAAATCAAGTTTAGCGTTAGTATAAGCCAGCGGCATCGGGTTTTGATTAGAATTTTCATAAACATTTTTAACCGCTCCTAACTTCATCCCGGATTGTTTAGCCATTAATTCAGCCTTTTCTTTGGCTTTCTGGATAGCTAATTCTCTCGCTTGGTTTCTTAAAGTAAATTCGTCATCGATCGTAAAACTGATATTACCGATTTGGTTAGCGCCTTGTTCGGTAGTTTTGGCGATAATGTCGCCGATTTTACTCAGGTCACGGACTTTAATGGTCACGTTCTGGTTAACTTGGTAGCCGACTAATTGCTGTCCTTTGTCACTCGTATAATTATAAACCGGATTAAGATTGTAATTCGTCGTCTGGATATCTTTATCGTCGACGCCCAGTTTTTTGACGGCGGTGACAATGTTATTCATTTTTGTTGTGCTGTCCTGAGTCGCTTCGGCCGCGGTTTTTTTCACTTCCGTCTGGAAGCCGACTTGTATATTGGCAATGTCCGCTTTAGCATAGACCGTGCCGGTGCCGGTTACCGAAAAACGATCTTGGTTATTTATTTTATTAGCCATCACTAGGGCGACAATCACTATGGCGGTTACGGCCAGCGTGACGAGAGTCGCTAAAAAGATTTGCGTTTTTTTCATAATTTTAAAACTTATTTTTTCTTACTTAAGGTTTGAATATTATACCTCTTTCGGCCATAATTGGCAAAGCGGTGCGCCTCTTCTCTGACTTTAAGTAGGGTCGCTTTAATATTATTAGCTAAGTCACGAATCGGCTTTTTAGTTTTAGCGGTAAACACTAATTTGTCGCCGCCGAATTTAGAGATACCCACTAGTGGAATTTTTATGTTATGAGCTTCAAATAAACGATTTAAAAAGCTGATTTGCGGGCTGCCGCCGTCAATCATAATGAGATCGGGTCGCGTCCATTCTGGATGATTAAAACGTCTAGTTAAGACTTCGGCTAAAGCGCGCTCGTCATCGCCAGCCGGCGCTTCTTTGATTTTAAATAAGCGATATTCAGCTCGCGTCGCTTCCCCGTTCTCAAACACGACCATCGAGCCATAGCTTTCCTTGCCAGCTAAATGAGAAATGTCATAACCTTCGATCCGATTAATTTTCGCCTCGCCTAAATTATCCTCACGCGTTAAAAGAGCGACATCTTGCAAATGCTTAAATGCTTTGGCTTTATCCGGGTTTTCTTTAGCCAACTTTTTAAGTAGTTTTTTCTTTTCGCCACTGAGAAGCAAGGTTATATTATTGATATTTTTCTGATAATCTCTTGGGGTAATTACGCCGAGGCAGGCCCCGGGGCATAAACCGATTTGGTAATCAAAACAAGCGTGGCCACTACGTGGTACACAGGTGCTATATGGGAATAAACGACGAATGAGACGCAGAGCGCTTTGGAGTAAAGTAAATGATTGATAGGGCCCAAAGACTTTAGCGCGTGAGGCCGGAAATTTTTTTAAATCTGTACCCCGAACAATTAATGGTTTTGGATAATTCGTCTTCGGAATAACCACATAAATAAAAGAACGGTCATCGCGATCAACAATATTATATTTCGGCCAAAACTTTTTGATATTTTTTGCTTCCAAAATTATTGCTTCGAGCAGGCTATCTGTGACTTCATATTTCAAATCAGCCGCTTGTTCAACCATCTCTCTGATGCGACGATCAATATTTTTTTGGAAATACTGACTCAGGCGCGCTTTTAAGCTGGTGGCGCGGCCCACATATAAAACTTTACCATTTTTGTCAAACCAAAAATAAACCCCGGGTTTTTTAGGAATGGTTTTTAATTTATTTTTTAGCTTTAGATTCATATAAATCGCTGTGGAAAACTTAAGTTATTCATAATTGACAAAAATAATAGAAAGATTAAGATAGGAGAGTTAGCGAAACGTTTGGGGTAAAACTCATTCTGGCTAACAAAGCCGAAACGTTCTTTTGAACTCCTCCCTGCCGAAGGGAGTACCGGTTAGGCCCACCAGGAAGCCAAAAAAGGGATACGCTCCGAGGAGCAATGTATCAAACCAAACAGATAAACTGTTTCCCAAAGGGCCTAGAACCGAGAAAACTGCAAGCACATAGCTAGTCGAAAGACTACTATCGACTACTTGAGTTTCCTCGGTTTTTTTATTGACAAATAATTTATTTGTTTTAAGATATCTGTATCTTAGTCGGGCGATATGGTGTTAGCCGCCCGCAATCGTTCTTTGCCATAGACACTATAGGGTAATAACTTTTCAGAAGTTGATAAGAGATGATATTCGTTTTTTAGCTTAAGGCTCATGGTGGGGCCGCTTGTTAGCTAGGCTCTGAGTAAAAAGTACGAAAGGACATCAAGATCGCTTATTAGGCTTTCGCCAGTCTATTAATGGTTGGATCATCAACTAGTTATTAACTTATCATCGTTATTTTTAAAGAGGCCCACCCGGTCACTTTCTTGGTGAGAGGAATAAACAGGCCTCGGAAAATGGCTGACGAAATTTCGTCGGCCTTTTTTATTTGCTAAAAATACCCATTAGAATACTGGCGACAAAAGCGATACCAGCCCCGACGTACTGCCAACCGCGAATTTTTTCTTTATTGAATTTTAAACCTAAGAGCATGGCAATCACGACATAACTTTCGGAAATAGCTGCGACCACGGCTAACTCTTCACCGTAAGACAAGGAATAGGTAAAAAATAACCAAGCCGCAATATCAATCACAGTCATGATTAATATTAAGCGCCAATTTTTATAGCCGTCCCGAAAGGTCGTTTTTACTTTATTTTTATATTTAAGATAAGCGAGGCAAACAATGCCCCCTAGCGCCCAAGATAACCAAATTACTAAAAGCGGATCGAGACGTGTCGCGCCGACGGCCGTAAAGAAATTAGTGAGAGATAATAAGACGGCGGTGACAATAGCGAGTAAAATTCCTCTTTCTAAAATAACGCGACGTCTTTCCCAAAATAACCAGAGCCAGCGGCGACGCGTTTTATTAAAATCAATCGACAGTAGGGCGACGCCGACGAATAATAAAGCAATCAGCCCAACTTGATAGAGAAATAATTGATTACGAAGGAAAATTACGCCAAAGATAATTGTAAGGGGCAGCTCAAAGGATAAGATAATTTCCACGACCGACAGTTTTCCAACACTTAAAGCATTAAAGTGAGTCACGGCGCCCAGGAAAGTAGTCAAGCCCAAAATCACAAGAATGAGAAAGCTCGGCCAAGTGAGACTGGGGAGATGCTGAATAATAAAAGGCAAAAGAAAAACAAAGCTTCCGACATAAATCCACCACATGGTTTCGAGCCAGCCGATCTTATGAATAGTCTTTTGAATCAAAAAATCGCCAAGACCCCAAAATAAAGTTGCTCCAAAAGCTAAAATTATCGGCAAAGTCATAAATTATTTAAGGTAATGTTTTAAATATTTACCGGTTAGACTCTTGGGCTCACGAACAATATCCTCTGGCTCGCCCGCCGCTAAAATTCGGCCGCCTTCTTCGCCGCCCTCTGGCCCGAGATCGACGATGTAATCCATGGATTTAAGCATGTGCATGTTATGTTCAATCACTAAAACTGAATTCCCTTTTTCTACTAGCTTATTTAAGACACTTAAAAGCATCTCAATATCATAATAATGAAGACCGGTCGTCGGCTCGTCTAATAAGTATAAAGTGCGCTTACCTAAAACATAGGTTAATTCCTTAGCAATTTTAATGCGCTGCGCTTCACCGCCAGATAAAGTTGTGGCGCTTTGTCCTAATTTAATATAACCAAGTCCGACGGATTGTAGAACTTTCAGTTTATCTACAATATAGTAATTGTCGCCGAACAGTTCTACGCCCTCGTCAATGGTCATATCCAAAACATCGGCAATACTTTTTCCCTTATACTTTACTTGCAAGGTTTCCCGATTAAAACGTCGCCCATGACAGACTTCGCATTCGACCAAGACAGCGGGCAAAAAATGCATTTCAATCAGATTGAAGCCGGCACCATCGCAAGCTTCACAGCGTCCACCCGGTCGATTAAAGGAAAAACGAGAAATTGTATAACCGCGCTCCCGAGAATCTGGTAAAGCGGCGAAGAAATCACGAATGGGCGTGAATATTCCGGTATAAGTGGCAGGGTTCGAGCGCGGGGTGCGGCCAATCGGCGATTGATCAATGACGACAACCTTGTTTATATATTCCGTGCCCTTAATTTCTTTAACGCCCTCTAACTTAGCTTTGCCGCTTGGCCGATTTTTTATTTTGGTGATGTTGCGATAAATAACATCGTAAAGCAAAGATGATTTGCCCGAGCCAGAGACGCCGCTAATACCAACCAAGCGGCTTAGAGGAATTTCAACCTTAACATTTTTTAGATTATTGGCGGTGGCACCGATTATTTTTAAAGAGCCATGATTTTGGTCGCGACGTTTATTTGGCAAAGCAATCTCGCGCTGATGATTTAAATACTGCAAGGTTAATGATTTTTTAGTCGCTGTTTTATTCTTCAGTAATTCGGCGGTCGGTCCGACAGCCACAATTTCTCCGCCATGGACACCGGCTAAAGGACCAAGATCAACTAAATAATCTGAGTCTAGAATTGTTTGCTCATCATGCTCAACGATGATAACCGTATTATGTTTATCCCGTAATTTTTTTAGAGTATCAATTAAGCGCGCGGTATCACGTTCATGGAGACCAATCGTCGGTTCATCAAGAACGTAAAGCGTACGTGATAGCTGCGAACCGATTTGTGACGATAAGCGGATGCGCTGCGCTTCGCCGCCCGACAAAGACTCTGCTTCGCGGTCCATGGATAAATAATTTAAACCGACTTTAGCTAGGAATTCTAAGCGACTAATGACCTGAACAACAACGTTCTCGGCAATTGCACGCTCTCGCTTCGTCATCTTTTCAAAATATTTATTGAAAAAATCTAAAGTGCGGTTAATCGGTAGGTGGGCGACCTCGGCTAAATTTTTACCGTTTACCCGAACGGACAAAGCCTCTGGTCGTAAGCGCTGGCCCCGACATTTCGGACAGGATTCTTCCGAGAAAAAACCAATTTTTCCTAAGCCCATGCATTCCGGACAAGCGCCATGCGGCGAGTTAAAGGAAAAGAGGCGTGGTTCAACTTCTGGAAAGGCAAAATTATCATTCGGACAAGTCCAACTTGCCGATAATAAAAATTCTTGTCGCCCGAATTTGGCGATTGCTAAACCCTTGGTGTATTCTAGAGAATTTTCCACGGCTTCGAATAATCGAGTTTCATCAGTCAACATAATTTTATCGATGACGAGCTCAATGCTATGTTTTTGCTGTGGTTCTAATTTAACGCGCTCGCGTAAGGGGTGAATTTTGCCGTCAATGCGTGCTTCGCTATAACCGAGAGATAAATAATTATAGAGCATTTGGTAGTATTCACCCTTGCGATCGCGCACGACTGGCGACAAAATAGTGACGTATTCTTCTTTTAATTCTTTGCCGCGCGTGAGAATTATATCAATCATTTCTTCGACCGAGAGTTTTTCAATTTTATGATCGCAGATTGGGCAGAAGACTTCGCCGACGCGAGCATAAAGCACGCGCAAGTAATCATAAATCTCGGTGAGCGTTCCGACGGTCGAACGTGGATTATGAGATAAGGCTTTTTGGTCAATGGAAATAGATGGAGCGAGACCGATGATTTCATCGACATCGGCTGGTTTTTTCTGCCCTAAAAATTGGCGCATATAGGGCGACAAGGATTCGACGTATTGTCTCTGCCCTTCGGCAAAAATCGTATCAAAGGCTAAGGATGATTTTCCGGAGCCAGACACGCCAGTAATAACCGTTAAGCTATTATGGGGTATTTCTAAAGAGACATTTTTTAAGTTGTGCATTCGCGCGCCGCGAATAATCAGTTTTTCGGACATATATAAATTGGCTGACTTTAGGTTAGTTTATTAGGTATAATTTGCTAATATTGACATAATTATTTAATTGTGCTATAATGTAATATTCTGAAATGATAGATAAACAGTATATAATAAATAACCTTAAACCCCAAAACACCATGAAAAAGTTCTTTGTTATCATTATTTTGGCTCTTGTTGCTAACGCCGCTGTCGCCCAGTTCCAGATTTATACCCGGATTAGTGAAAAAATCACTCCGGAGTATGACTTCAATTTCTATGGCCAGAAGCTTCTAACCAAGCATGTCGGAATCTGGGGCTTCGCTCTGGTCGAGCAGAAATGGGCCGAGGCATATGGCGGTTTGCTCTATTCTCCGGCTAAGTGGGTGGAAATTACGGTCGGCGCTGGCATTGAACAATGCGATGCTTTATATCGTTTGTCTGCTAACGTCTTCCTGAGCGGTAAGAATTTCTCCTTTTTACTGGCGACAGAAAAGGGTGACGGTCGTGATAACTGGTGGTATAAGTCATTCCTGAAATATCAGGTTGGCAAGTGGAATTTCGGGATACAGTCCTGGCGTTTCCATGTTACCGGTCCGATTGTCGAGTATTCACCGCTGAGCCGATTGAAAATCTGGGTTAACCCTGGTCGCGATCTGGAATTTGGCATTAACCGAATTACCGCCGGGGTCGACGTGAAAGTCTTTTAAAGCCATTCGCTCCAAACAAGACGAAAGCTCCTCATACTTCAAGAGGAGCTTTTTTATTTTTCTTCATGATCTAAAAAATCTTCAATCCCTTTGATGATTGTTTTTGGTTCAATTTGATGTTTTTTATTATACGCTAATTGCTTAGTGCGTCGTCTTTCCGCTTCTTTAATCGCGCGACGCATCGAAGCAGTTTTTGTGTCGGCATATAAAATAATTTTTCCTTTAACGTTTCGCGCGGCGCGACCCATAGTCTGCATTAAAGAGGTTTGGCTACGAAGAAAACCTTCTCGATCCGCGTCTAAAATCGCGACCAGAGTCACTTCGGGTAAGTCTAGGCCTTCACGAAGCAAATTAACGCCGATTAAAACATCAAACTTCCCTTCCCGGAATTGCTTTAAGATTTCCGTGCGTTCAAAAGTTTTGATATCAGAATGTAAATAATTAGATTTGAAACCTTGATTATTTAAATACGTATTCAAATCCTCGGCTTGTTTTTTGGTTAAGGTATTAATAATCGCCCGCTCGCCCAAAGCGGCAATGCTTTTTATCTCGTTCATCACATCATTAATCTGACTATAATTAGTCTTCTTGTCGAAGACTGGTCTGATTTCGATTTCCGGGTCAATTAATCCGGTCGGCCGAATGACCTGCTCGACAATCTGTTTAGAATTTTTTAATTCAAAATCGCCGGGTGTGGCGGTCGTAAAAATAACCTGACCGATGCGTTTTTCAAATTCAGGAAATTTCAAAGGTCGATTATCAAGCGCTGAAGGTAGGCGCCAACCATACTGTACTAATATTTGTTTGCGCGCCTGGTCGCCGTTGTACATGCCGCGTACCTGGGGGACACCGATATGGGATTCATCCATAATAGTTAAGAAATCCGGCTTCCCGTCTTTCCAGGGGAAATAGGCTAATAAGGAATCCGGGGCTTGGCCCGCGAGCTTACCGGTCAAATGACGGGAATAATTTTCAATCCCATGACAATAACCAATCGTTCGGAGCATTTCCATGTCATAACGCGTCCGGCGCTCTAGTCTCTCCGCCTCAAGAAGTAAACCGTTTTGTTTGAAATAAGTGAGACGTTCTTTTAATTCTTCCTTAATATTTTTAATTGCCTGTTCAATTTGCGGCTGTGTCGAAACAAAATGCTTAGGCGGAAAAATAACGATTTCTTCTAAATCGCCAATAATATTTTTAGTGACGTTATCAATAATCGTTAAGTCAGACACTTTCTGATCTTGTAATTCAAGACGATAAATAACATTTTCTGACATTGGTCTAATTTCAAAGACATCGCCTCGAACACGGAACTCGCCGCGCTTCACGTCGCCGTTGCTGCGCGCAAATTGAATTTTGATTAGTTGCTTAATTAAGTCGGTGCGCACCAAGGGCTTCCCTTTTTCCAAATGTAAAGAAGCTTCTAAATAACTATTAGGAACGCCTAAATTATAAATACAGGAGACGGAAGCGACAATAATCACATCGCGTCGCGTCGCTAGGGCCGAAGTCGCGCCGTGTCTTAAGCGATCAATCTCTTCATTAATCATTGCCTCCTTGTCGATATAAGTATCAGTAATCGGCAGATAGGCTTCGGGCTGATAATAATCATAATAGGAAACAAAATAATGGACCGCATTCTCAGGAAAAAAATTTTTATATTCCCGATACAACTGCGCGGCTAAGGATTTATTCGGCGCCATGACTAAAACCGGCCGGTCCAAATCTTTAATGATATTGGCGACGGTAAAAGTTTTTCCAGACCCGGTAACGCCTAAAAGTGTTTGGTAATCAAAACCCGTCTCCAGACCTTTTCGGAGTTTTTTAATCGCTTCCGGTTGGTCCCCGGCTGGCTCAAAATCAGCTTGTAATTTGAATAATGGCTTGGTCATTTAATAATTAAGAAATCTTAAATTACAAACCCATAATATCATAAAATCTTTAAAAAACAAATAAAAAAGGCAGGTTTTTCCTGCCTTTGTTTAGCCTTATTAATAGGCTATAAATGTAATTTTTTGCGCCAGATAGCCATCTTTAGCCGGAAATGACTTAAAATGACAATAGTTTGAAGTTGGTCAGGGCCAACCGAGAGCATATCGATTGGTGTCGATGTCAATTTCCAGAGGCGGTCAATATATTTGAGTAAATTTAGAGGTAGATCCGAAAGACAATGGGCCTGAGTGATATCTTCAGTCCAGCCATCCAGCTCCTCATAAATTGGGTCACAGAGATAAAGGATTTCGGAAAATTTGGTAAAGTTTTTTAAACGTTCCCGATGGTGCAAGTAGCGATCACCTAGCCACATTGGCTCGCCCATATAAGTATAACCGATACAGATTTTCAATTTCTTGACACCGGTCATAACATCGAGTTTAGTTAAAACAAGATGCGCCTGATTGATATTAATCGCATACTTTAAGGCAAATTCATCAAGCCAGCCGCCGCGTCTGGGCCGGCCAGTCTTGGCACCATATTCTTTGCCCAAGATACGAATTAATATGCCGAATAGGAAATCAATACCCTTCTCCTCCGCTTTTTCTAATAATTCATCGAGATTAAAATGATAATGCTCTTTTTCCCAGGCCTCAGTATGAGTCTTATCACTGCAATGTTTCTCGCTTTCCGGGCCACCAAACTCGGTCACGAACGGGCCATTTCCAACCCGGGTCGTATTTGGTGCCTTAGCCGTGCCGAAGACGCGGTCGACTTTAGTAAACGGAATGCCAGTACCACGTAGGGCGCCCATAATTTCCACTTGGCCGCTTGTTTGAAAGGTGGTAGTACCGTAAGTCACATCAAGTAATGCTCCTTGAGATCCTTCGAAAACGATCCTTTTACCGTCAGCTAAAGCCTGCTCCATGTAAGGAATGATGTCAAATAAGTACGGTCGGAATTTTTTACCGAGATAGTTTAGATAGTATTCAGTAATCGCCTCTTTATTAAAGACTTTCTCTTCATCATAGAAACGAGCTAATTCCGGCTTTTTGTCGGCGATTAGTTGTTTAATCTTAGCTTTATCCCAAGTCTTAAAGTAATTCTCTTTTTCCTCAAAATATTCCTGGAGTTTACTTTTAAAAATCTTTGGATTCATTAGGTCATTAAGATGAAAGACAAAGCGAGCGGCAAGGTCGGCATAAAAAGGTCCGATGCCGGAACCAGTGGTACCAATTTTTTGACAGCGCTTACTCATTAAATCTTCAAGAACATGGAACGGCATAAGCAAGCCAACTTCATGACTGATTTTCAAATTTTTAAAATCAAGTTCAGGCAGCTGTTGCATTTCCTTATCCAAGGCGATTAGATCAAGCGCAACACCAGGCCCGATAATGTTTGTTACGTGTGAGTGCTGAATGCCGCAGGGTAATAAGTGGGTGATAACTTTTTTGCCATTAACGCAAAATGTATGACCAGCGTTTGGCCCGCCGGTGTTACGTAAGATAATATCCGCCCAGAAGGCGGCCAAAATCTCAACGATTTTGCCCTTGGCTGTATCGCCAAATTGCAAACACAGGACAACTACGACCTGCATGCCGGATAACATTTTTTCAATCAACCTTTTAAGGCGATTAGCTAACCATTTTTTTTCTTTTTCTTTTTTCATGGCTTATCATTTTGGTTGTTTTTTCCGTTTCTGAATTTATGATTTATATATTTTTTTAAAGGGCGGAGATCTAAGAGGTTT
>CAIQRY010000019.1 GCA_903874345.1 uncultured bacterium | reverse complement strand
GCAAAACCCGCGGGCCGCAAGGAGTCATAAACCCATTGCGACGGTCCAGTCACAAGCGCGCAATGATTATAATACCAGGCATAGTACTTTAACGCTAATTTTTTAATTAACTTTGTGCCTGGAATATTAATTTTAATAAATTCCGTGACCGCCGTATGATTAGTGCCGAGTAAAGGAATTTTTAATTTCCGAGCGGCTTTTAAAGCCAGCCACCCCGTACCAAACGGATCTTGAACATACAATAAATCAAGGTTATCTCGGGCGACTTGCTGCCACGTTTTTGGTCCCGGAATAAACAAACGACCCTGTTGGGTCCCACCGACAAACGGCCAAGAAAAAAAACGTCTAATTTTAATATTCGTTTCGCGCGTCGCTTCGGACGGTTTTAAGTTAACAATTTGATAATCACGGCGAGAATAACGAGGAACATAGAAAAAAATTTCATGACCGCGCGCCGCTAGCTCCCGTCCTAATAATAAAATCGAGTCGGCCACGCCGCTAATTTCCGGATAAAAATTATCGGAAAAAATCCCTAAACGCATAAGCGACTTAAACTTTAACCACTTTTTTAGATAAGAGAATGAAAGCTAAACGGTAAACAAAATATAAAGCAATAAAAATAATAAGGAGCGCCGGCAAAACCCAGTTACCGTACTTCAAATAAGTATCTAAACTAAAAACGCGACCTAGCGTATAACCGACAAAAACAAAAATTAAATCCTTAATCGCTGAAATCCAAGTACAAGTCCAAATAACTTTACCTAAGTGGGCGCGTCTCGCGCCTAAAAAAGCCAAGCCGGCCAAAGGCAAAAAGGGCGTCATCTTAATAAAGGTGACCGTTTTAGAAGTATTTTCCTTGAGAAAATTTTCAATCTTGGTTTGCCAAGTCAGGGGCAAGCTAAGGCGTTTTTTTAATTTGCGAGGCAAAACAAATTCAAAGCCCCAGCCGAGATAATAATAAATAATATCCGGAATCACATCCCCGAAAATAGATAAAACATAAACCCAGCCGGGCTCAAAATAGCCCCAAGAGGAGGCAAAGGCGGCGGCCGTGGTCACCATTGGCCCCTCAATCATCATGAGACCAAGTAAAAACAAATAACCATGCGCCAATATCCACTGCAAAATTGTAGCGAAAACAGTTTGATCCATAATTCTAATAATCCGTTGGTGATTAAATTTTACCGTGAGTCAAGGCAAAAGACAAGTCGACTAAATTAAAACACCCGAAGAAAATGGGTGTTTTAAAATTTTAGCGAGTAATTATTGAACATTGATAATTTGCGCTATCGCCTGACTATTAGCATTAACTATTCCGCTCACTGTGATATTCTGTCCGGGTTTGAGTGAGGCAAGGGCCACCTTTTGCCCGCCGGCCAAAACCACTAAGTTTGGCTGAACAAAAACAACTTGTTGACTACCTAAATTATCAGTTAAAACAATCCGATCAGGGCCAACTTGGAGTAAGGTCGCCGAAAGCTGAAAGACACTAACGCTGGCGTTCTGACTAGCCGCAAAATTATCTGACGCCAGACTAGGATTAAAGTTTCCACCCGTCGCTTGAGCCTGCGTAGCTTGAACCGAATTAGACCAATTATTTCTGTTCATCATTCCACCACGACTCGAGCGCGCGCCCGAATAATTCATCATTCCGCTTGATTGATAATGTTTCCGATTACCGTCAAAACGCTCGCGATTAAAATGACGACCGACACTAACCCCGATTGAGAAAATAATCAGCGCGATAATAATGCTAATTAGAGAGCGCCAAAGCTTCGCATGGCTCATCGGTCTTAAACAAAAATGCCGACAACCCTGTTTTTTATTTTCTAAGGTCTCCATCTCTTCTGGCTTTTTTTCTTCTTGACCTCTAAACTCATTCATGTTTTCCATATGTTTTTTTATTAAT
>CAIQRY010000018.1 GCA_903874345.1 uncultured bacterium | reverse complement strand
AGGGCATCGACCGGATCAAGACGACTCGCCTTTAAGGCCGGGTAAAAACCGAAAAAAATACCGACTAAAACCGAAAAAGAAAAACCAATTAAGGGTCCGGTCCAAGAGGAGGCCATGGCAATCCAATTAAAATAGGAAATGATTGGAATGGCGGCTTGGCCGATAATCATACCAATTAAACCGCCAACCATGGAAAGAATAATTGACTCCAATAAAAATTGACTTAAAATATTTGATTGCTTGCCGCCAATCGCGCGAGCAATCCCAATTTCCTTAGTTCTTTCTGAGACAATCACGAACATGACATTCATAATACCAATTCCAGAGACGAGTAAAGTAATCGCGGCGACGGCGGTTAAGAGTAGGGTCATTGTCTGAGCCGATTGTTGCGCGGCGGCCACCATACTGCCGGCATCCATAATCCGGAAATCATCCGGATCGCTGGATTTTAATTTATGAGCCGCTCGCAAAACCGTTGTGATGCTACTTGTGGCCAGACCGGTGTTATTAATATTGTCTACTTGAGTCGTAATCATCACTTGGCCACGCGTGCCTAAAATGCTTTTTTCCGCGGTAATGCTTGGAATAAATACGCCCTCATCAACCGAAATCATACCAATTCGAGAACCTAATTTTTTCAAAACGCCAACCACTTCTAATTTCTTACCATTAACCGTTATTTGACTGCCAATCGGATTTTGGCCATCGCTAAATAAATCGGCTACCACAGTATCACCAATCACTACCACCATCGCTTTGCTATCAATATCATCAGCCTCAATTCCCCGCCCGCTACTTAATTTTAAATTAGCCACCGAAAAATAGTTTTGATCGACGCCGACGACGCTATAGCTCTTGTCAATTGAGCCATAAGAAACCGAAGCATTACCCTCAATGGCGCCGGTCGCCGCGGCAATATCTTGGGCTTGGGTTAAAATTAATTGGGCGTCGGCGGTGACTAATTTAGATGAGCTTGTAAAACCGCGACCGCGATTAGCCATAATTAAAACCGAATTGGCGCTTAAATTTTGAAATTGAGCATTAACTGATTGTTGCGCTCCCTTACCAACCGCGAAAACCGCAATGACTGTCGCCACGCCAATAATCACGCCAAGCATGGACAAAAAAGTTCTCACTTTCTTGGCCAGGAGCGACTCCCAAGCCATTTTAATTATTTCCCAGCCCATATTTTAATAACTAGCTTTCAGTTTGTAATTATCATCTAAAACCTGACCGTCACGTAAATAAATAATTCGATCGGCGAATTTCGCCACCTCGGTCGTATGGGTGACCATAACTAAAGTCCGACCCTGTTTTTTTAAATCCGTAAAAATATTCATTAGTTCGAGACCGGATTTAGAGTCCAGGGCGCCGGTCGGTTCATCGGCTAAAATTATTTCCGGATCATTAATCAGGGCGCGACAAATCGCAACGCGTTGTTGCTGTCCACCCGAGAGTTCGGTCGGTTTATGTTTAACTCTTTCCCCTAAGCCAAATGATTTTAGAAGTTTCTGGGCTTTCATTTCTCTTTCGGCTGCGGGCAAACCAGCATATAAGGCGGGCAAGGCCACATTCTTCAAGGCCGAAAAGCGAGAAAAAAGATTAAACTGCTGAAATATAAAACCCATTTTCTTGTTCCGAATAAAGGCTAAAGTAAAATCATCTTTAACCACGCCAATATTTTCGCCGTTTAAAAAATAATGCCCATGGCTTAAAGGATGCAAACAACCAAGAATATTAAGCAAAGTCGTCTTGCCGCAACCCGATTCGCCCATAATGGCGACAAACTCCCCTTTTTTTATTTCAAGATTAATGCCGCGCAAAACCGGAATCTCCTCGCCGTTGGCGAGGTAATATGATTTATAAGCGTTTTCTAATTTTATTTCAATCTCCGAATTCATAATTAATATAAAATTACGTCACCCGCTTTTAAGCCGCCGCTAATCTCTACTTTTTTGCCATCCGTAAAACCAGTCGTGACGGTCACGAATTGACCACTGATCATTTCGACTGACGGGTTACCGCCCACATTCCGCACAGCCGCAACCGGTACACTTAAGACCCCAGGCGCTTCGGCCGTAATAAAATCAATGGACGCCGTCATGCCTTCGCGAATCGCTGTTTGACTCGCATTAGGAATCATCACCCTGACTAAATAAGTAACAATGCCGTTTGTATTCGTGGTCGAGGTTAAAGAAATAAAACTGATTTCACCGGTTAAATTAACCCCTTCCACCGCGTCGAACGTCACTTGCGCTTTATCGCCTACTTTTAATTTACTAATATCTGACTCTTCGACATTGGCTTCGATAAATAATGTATCATTATTAATAATCGTCGCCACGGTTTGGTTGCTAGTACTATTACCTAAGATAATGTCGCCCTGTTTATAATTAAGTTGCGAAACTACGCCGTCAATCGGCGAAGCGAGCGTCGCTTGCGACATATTATAATTCGCTTTATCAACCGAGATAGCGGCCGAAGTAAGCTGCGCGCGAGCCGAAGCTAAGTCTGATTCTTTAACCGGTGCCATCAAGGCCGAATAATCATCTTTCGCTTGCTGTAAAGAAATTTCCCGAGATTTAACCGTAATCTTCAAATTACTTAAGCTGATTTTAGCGTCCGCCACGGCCTTAAGAGCACTATTTAAACTGGCAATAGCCGAATTAGCACTCGAACGGTCAGAACTAACCGTGGATTTAAAAGAATCTAATTGTGTTTGTGAAAAAGTCGAGGAAGTGATGGTCGAGTCTAAGAGGGTTTGCATATCATAAAGATGACTTTGCAGAGCGTCTAAGGCTTGTCCGGCCTGCGTCGACGCTAAGTCAACCACACTTTGATTACTGGCATCTAAACCAACCAAGGCGGCGTCCAGAGAAACTTTAAGATTTTTAACTTTGACATAGCTATCTTTAGCTGTAGTCAAAGAGGCGGAATTTAATACGCCCAACTCCGACTCAAAAGAATTATTGACCGAAGTGTTATCGACACCAACAATATTATCCGAATCATGCAAGGCGCGTTGTAAAGTAATATCGATTGACTTGATATTATTTAATAGACTATTGTAAGCATCCGGCACGCCGCCGCCGTTACTTAAACTTAGATTCGCTTGATCGAGTGACACTTGCGCCTGATCAATCGCTGTTTTCGCTTTACTAATGTCATTTTCCGTAGGTGGTAATTGTTTTGTGTTCAAATTAGCCAGAGCCGATTGATAACTAGCGTAAGCATTACGTAAATCAAAAGCCAAGCTTTCCGTTTTAACGGAAGCGATCTTATCCCCTTTCTTTATTTTATCCCCTTCTTTCACGTAAACATTATTAACTTCCAAATTACCAGACACCGGGAAAGATAATTCGACACCGTCTTTGGCCACAACCTTACCAGTTGTTGAGACGGCAATTTTTAAATCCTCTTTCTTGACTGTATACTGCTTCGGGGCAGTAACCACAGTCGCCGCCTGTTTATTCTTATTATAAAAATAGTAACTGGCGCCTAAGGCAACGATTACTAATAAAATAATAAGCCAAATTTTTTTCTTCTTAAAAATACGGAAGAATCCTTTTTTTGCCTGTTTACTTTCTTCAAGAATTGATTGCGCCATAGAATTGATTAATTAATAAGCACGAATTCCGCAATATTAACACTTGTCGCGTTAGTACTCGTCGCATTAGTTGTGGTGGCGTTAGTTGTCGTCGCATTAGTCGTCGCCGTATTTGTTTTTAACCAAATAGTAATCGTTTTATCCGCTGTAATATCTGTTAAAGACGCTTCAATCATTTCTCTTTTGCCAGTCGTCGAATTTACTTGCGATTTCAACATTCTAATACCTACGGGGATAGTCACTGTTTCTTCGCCCGTACTTATCGCTTTTAAATTAGCAATCGTCGCCGCTCGATCAGTCGCCGTGCCGCCAGTGCTTCCTTGTCCACCACCGCCTGGTCCGCCAAAACCACCAAATCCGCCGCGCGCGCCACCCGCACCGCCACCAGTTCGGCCACCCAAAGATAAAGCGGTCGCGCTTCTAGTAGAATCACCAGTCGTCTCAGTACTAGTTGCATTATTATTGCGTCGGGCCGCCATATCAATTTTTAAAATTGTAACGGCGTTACCGGTAATCGACTTTACAACGCCTCTAATATCCGCCTGACGCTGGGGCTGTCCAAAATCCGGCATCCGACGACCGCCTGGCGTACTCACGCCTGGGCCACCGGCTTGCGACTTCAGATTATTAGCATTTTGGCTGCTACAACCCGTTAAAATAAACAGACCGGCTAAAAGAGTAATAGAAATAAGAAAAATTTTTTTCATATTATTAATTTTATAAAAATTTAAAACGACGTGTCTGGCAACGGCTGTTCAATTGGCACTAAGAAATTTGGATGGCGCGCGCCAGGGTGAAATCCGCCAGCGCCGGGCGGAGCAAAACGCTCGCCGCGTTCCCAAAATCTAATCTCTTGAGCCTTAAAATTATTTTGACCTAATTTTTGACCAATAATCTTAACCATTTCACCAATTGATAAATCATCGCTATTTGGTAAAATCGTTTCTTCACTCACTTGAATTTCCCAGGTTTGACCGCGAAAATCCTTAAGTTCAAAACCGTCTTTATTAGGCAAGACAATTTGGCCAGCAATTAAACCGGCCGTCGGCTGTTCCCAATTATTAATACGAGCATCAAAGATGCCGGGATAAAAAGGCAAACGACGGGTGAAAAGGCTATGAATTTTCTGATGCAAACCCAAGCCGGCTGCCAGGCTGCCGAAAAAGACAACCGTAATTAAAGCGCTTAAAACAATAAAATAGGCCGGATATTTATAACCTTTTTTAAAATGGCGAATACTAAAATAAACCGTCGCGAGAAAAAGCAGGAAAAAAATTATCCAGGCAATCGGTAAAGACAAAAACAACCAACGGAACCAATTAGTCCCCATGGCCTGGCGAATATTCCAATCCTGATCCATTAGTAAAAATAAAATCAAGGAAAAAGCGAGACTACCTAAAACCAAAGAAACAAAGGCCAGCGTCCGAATCGAATAACGCTCGGCGATAAATTTCCATTTCGCTTTGGGAGTTACTCCCCCCTGTTCAATTTTCTCTAAAATTTTTTCACTCGTGTTCGACATACCATTTAGCTTTAAAAGCTTTTTTAGCGGCCCGGATTAAAGTCGCGACCGTGCCGGTTGATTTTTTTAAAATATCGGAAATTTCCTCATAGCTCTTTTCCTCAAAAAACTTGAGGATTAAAATTTCCCGATAGGCGGGTTTCAAATCTTTCAAAACCAAAGCAATCTGACCCGCCATATGTCTATTATGAATTTCTTCCTCTAAATCAAACTCCGAGCGGATTTTTTCCGCTACTTCCTCGTTTATTTCCGAGAGCTGCGGCCGAGCGATAATTTTACGATGATGGCTGATTACCTCGTTATGAGTAATACGATAAATCCAAGAGGAAAATTTCAAATCTTGGTCAAAACCATTTAAATTTTTATAGACCTTAATAAAGACATCTTGTAGAATATCTTCAGCCTCTTCACTACCGACGCCGGATAGACGCAAAATATAACGTTTTAGCTTCCCTTCGTAACGTTCCAAAATGTAACGAAAATAGCCCTTTTCCTCTAAAGTAAGGGCGACTAATTCATTATCGCTTTTGTCCATCCCATCTTGGAAGACCAACATTGATTTTGAGCTTATATTAGTGTATACGTCAGACTCTCTCTTTTTCTTTTACATTACCGCTATTCTATCAGACTTCCGTACCCAAAACAAATCAAAAACAGGCTTTTGAGCCTGTTTTGATATATTAAGTCCCCAAATCACTAGATTAATTAGAGTCAGTTGTTGAAGTCGCCTCTGTCGTTGGCGCGGTTCTACCCCAAGCCATTGGGCCATGACCTAGCTGATCTAAGCCAAGCGCTTTCTTTTGCGTTATTACTTGCTGCTCTAAATTATAGAGAGCCACGTATTGTGAGAAGTTATTAGCGTTTATTTTTTGTAAGATCGGATTATTAGCTCCCACGGCTTTTACCCAGGCATTATAGTCATTACTGGCAATCGCTTGAGCAATTGCTTGCTGTTTAGCGGTTTGTGCCGCTTGACTTGCCGCCATCTTTAATTTTAGAGCCGCTAATTGGGCCGCACTTAAATTTTTATGATTCTTCCCCGAATTATGCGTTTGTGGTGTACCGGTTGCGGTCGTGGTGGTTGTTGCCGCTTGGGCATAAAAAGGCACCGCGACAGCTAAGGTCAAAACACCTAAGATAATAGAGGATATGATAATTTTTTTATTGGTCATAAATTTGTAAGTTTAATTTTTAAGTTTGAGGGCCACTCATTTGGTAATACGCCGCCTAATATAAAAATGGTAAAAACTTTCTCGTTCGTTTCATATAGTCTTCATAACTTTTCCCGCAAACTTCCTTAAGAGCGGTCTCTTCCGCTCTGACTCTTAATTCATAGGCCAAGCAAGCTAAAAATAAAGAAATCAGACCAAACCAAGTATTCCAAACTAAAAATAAAGCCATAATCACTAAAATAACGGCGAGGTAAGAGGGGTGACGGATATATTTATATGGGCCGGAGTCGATGACGGGCTGACCTTTATTAATAATTACAACCGGGTGGAAAAGGCGACCTAATTTAAAAATCGCCCAAAAACGCAAGAGGGCGCCCGCCCAGACTAAAATTAAACTGAGGGTTAAATTAAAACGTAACATACCTGCTTCTTTCGCCATTATTCCTAAACGGAAATATGTTCCTAAAAAACCAATCAAAAGCGCGCTAAACATCAAACCATTAATAAAAGCGGCTGTCTGTTGATCAGCCGTTTTGTTTTTGACTCCCCGGTCTCTTATTTCTAGCCATAATTCCATGGCTAGAATAAATAAGCAGGCCGTATTAAATAAGAGGGCGGGTAAACTTAAATAATCATGAATCATAAATAATTACCAAGATAAACGACAACCGGTTTTCGCCGACAATTGCTCGGGAGAAACATCACCGGTCAAGCGACTGCCATCTTTAAAAAGCCAAGTCGGATATTTACTAATATTATAATTAGCGCAGAAGGGCCGCTGTTTCCAATTATCCCTAGTTGCACATTCGACATAAGGCAAATATTTAGCGGAGGGACCGAAAAGATCTTTTTCTCTTTGACAATGCGGACACCAATAAGCACCGTATAAAGTTGCTTCCTGTTTTTTAAGACAGCGCGTTAAACCATAAAAACGACCGAACCAGAAAAAATGCAAACCTAAAATAATAACAATCAAGACAAAAAGAGCGACTAGAAAAAACCAAGTTTGTGTTGATTTAATTTTTAGCTTCATATGATTTAGCCGCGAGTGCTCGTTTCCCAGCGGCGAGGATTAAAATTATAAGCGCAAAAGCGCTTAAAGACATAAAAGGAATGGTAATGAAACCGAATTCAAAAACATAACGCCGCAAACAAGAAACACCGACGAAAGAGGCCGTTGCACAAACAGTTGTGGTTGCGCCACCCCAAGTTAAATAATTATGATATAAAGCAATTAAGAAACCAAGGCCGGCTAAAATTAAACTATAATCAATAATCCTTTTTTCTTTCTTAAACCAAGCTAAACCAAGTAGGATAACTTGCGGATACATAAAAATACGCTGATACCAACAAAGTTCGCAGGGCGCGAACCCGGCGATATTCGAATAGAATAAACTACCGAGAGTCGCCAAAAGAGCAATAAAAAAAGCTAATCTTGCTCCCCAGTCTTCGAATAAACGACGCAGCCATGAATTTTTAGCTGCCCGGAAAAGAATCAAATAAACTAAAACGCCTAAAATCAAAACCAGAGCCAAAATGACTAAATAAGACAGAAGATGATTAATAATTTCGACGTCCATAATTTATTGCGGCAAAACGCAACCGGTCTTGGCGGCTAAATCCGCTAGTGGCGTCTCTCCGGTCAAACGACTGCCATCTTTAAAAACCCAAGTCGGGTAAGAGTTAACTTTATTTTGAGTGCAAATAGCTAATTGCCCTTGGCCATCCGGCGTTGAACATTCGATATAAGGCAAATACTGAGCAGAGGAAACAAACCAAGATTTTTGTTTCTGGCAATGCGGACACCAAAAGGCACCATAAAAAATGACACCTTGCGTTTTTAAACATTGAGCAAAATTATCTAATTTTCCGGGAGCGGTCGCACGAACGGCGAAAAAAACCAAACCCGTAATGAACGCTAGGCCAATAATTACCCAAATAAGTGTTATTTTCATTTTTTCCTTCATACTATTTTAGTATAGCAAAAACGAATTTTTAAGGCTAATTAAGACGCTTGATAAATTGACGAAAAAACGACAATTAAGTAAGATGGAAGTGAAATTAATAAAATAATTATGACAACTAAATCGGACTCAAAAAAATATTGGTGGCTCTTTCTCGGCGCCTTAATTTTGGTAATTATTTTTCTTTTCTGCCTATTTAAAAAAAATAATTCAACCTTAGCTTCTCTTAATCAAAAACCATTTAATCGTTACAAAATTAATTACCACTTGCCGCTACACCCCCGACCACTAACGATTAACGATACGGGCATGATTCAATATTGGATGACTTTTGATTATTTAAATAAAATCTTTAATTTGCCGACTAATTATTTGCAAACCACTCTTGGCATAAACGATCGTCGTTATCCAGTCATAACCATTTCTCATTATTCTCGGGAAAATCATTTAGGCCTCGACATCTTAGTTCTCCAGATTAAGGCCGCGATTGTAAATTATTTAAGCACACCAAAACCATGAGCGCTTTTTTCACCCTACTCCTCTCCTTTCTCTTGCTCTATAAATATATAGCTCTCTTTATTTTGGTTTTTGCTTCGTCAGTCATTCTATTTTTACCTTCTAACGCCATCGCTCTAGTGACAGGCGTCTTTATCGGCCAGGGTTATTTTGATTTTACAATCTCCCTAGCGATTGGCATCGCCGCCAACACCGCCGGTGATTTTTTTGATTATTTTTTGGCGCGGCGTTTTGGCAATCGCGTCATTGATTTTTTTTGGCGCCAAGGACGACCAGAAATTTTTAATCGCGTCGAAAAATATATTAACCGATATGTCGGCTGGACAATCATTATCAGCCGCTTTACCGGCTCGCCGGGAATAGTCGTGAATATCCTTTGTGGCCTAGCACCGACTCGCTATCGAAAATTTATTGCCTTTGATCTCTTAGGTAATATCATTAATATCTCCCTGCTCTACACTATCGGTTACTTCATCGGTTCCTATTGGGAAAAAGCCTCAGACACCATTAACACTATTAATCTTATTCTCACCCTCGCTTTTACGGCTTATCTTATTTACCTCGTCCGACGAAAAAAATAGAATTAAAAATTATAAAAAGACGTGGCTCAACGCCGCGTCTTTTTTAAAATTAATCACTAACAATTATTTAGCTTGGATAGTACCGACAATATTATAATCTTTTAAAAAATCAGGCGTAAAAATATAGTCGCCATTAACGCTAAAACGGGAGCCGGACGTAAATTGCGCCACGTCAAATTTATTGCCGAACTGATCAACCAAGCCATAATCCTTGCCACCGGCGTCTTCTAAACCAATTAAACAATTCGTATTCGCCTTGAGGCTAGGCAAGCACCTTAGCCAACCATTAATGACTGCTGGTCCGCTAGTAATTTGGGCTGATTGACTAATAGTTTTCGTCGTTGATGTCGCTGTGTTAGTTCCCGTCCCCTTATTTTTACTCGGCCAGAATATAAAAATTAAAAAAAGAATTAGAATTAAAACTACTAAGATTAATATTTTTTTCCGATTCATAAAAATTATTGAATTCTAGCCGCAATGGCCAAGGCGAAAGTTTCAATCTTCTTCTTATCCGGTCCCATGACAATGACGTAGTTATTGCCTTTGATAAAATTAATCGCGACTTTACCGTCGAGCATGGTCGCTTCTTGAGCCGAAATTCCGGCCAGGGCAAAATAATGACTATCGATGCCGTAGTTAAAGAGAGTCTTGGCGGCGGCGTCACTTAAAGGCAAAACGGAAACCATAACCACATTAGGCGTTTCGGACAAAGGCGAAGTAACTTTATCCTTGGTATTAAAATAAAAACTCGGAGCTGGAAAACGGCCGATGGCGGTCACAGTAATTAACTTCGTGCCGGCATATCCGGCCTGGATAGCATCGGCGGCTGTCAGTGAAAATGAGGAGCTAACGCTCGCCCGGGAAATCGCCACAGGCAATAAAAAATTAGCAATGAGGCCTAAAAGCAAAACCCCTAAAAATAACCCCGACCACTTTAAAATTTTAATATTCATAAAATAAGTGATTAAATCTTTCGATATTATCATTATAACATAAAATATTTAACGACGGAAACTGGCCGGGGAGATTGGACAAAATAAAACGATAGTTATAAAATATAAAATCAAAGCAGTCGAACCTTAAAAACCTTAAAAAGCAGCCATATGAAAAACATCGATGAAATTTTAAAAAAAACCATGTTTTACAGCGGCACCGGTAACCCGCAATTATACGCTAAAGTAATGCGTGCCCTAAGCGAATACACCGGCCGAACCATTCCCTTCCAACATATCAGCTATGGCATCCATTCCGACCAAGAGTCTAATGATAAGTTTCCTAATTATCCGCTTATTGAGGGCAAGGACATAATTTATTGCCAATGTATGGAAACTCTGGATTTACTCCTGGAAAGTATTGGCCATATCTGGGCGCTCAAAAAACAATACCTGGCCAACAGCGTTAAAGGGGTCTTCACGATTGTTAAATATCGTCGCGCCGACGGCAAAAGACCGGATGAGGTTAACCGTCTCGAGATGGTGATTGATCTCCTAACGCATTGCGGCCTAGATGAACTCATGGTCGTTACGCCACATTCTGAAAAAATGGCGGAGTACTGCCATAAATACGGCGCCAAATTCCGGGAGATTGACCCTTCGCCCTTATTTCGCGATTTTGTTAAAGTTTATGTCCCGCAAGAAAAATCGCACTTGATCAGAATTTATTCGCCTGATGCCGGTTCCGTTCCACGGGCCATTAAACTCGCAAAATTATTAGGCTGCCCAGTTCTCTTTAACTTGAAAAACCGTGGTCCCAATCATAGCGTAACCATGGTGGCCGCCGAGGAAGCAGAAATTAAAGCCAAAACCAAGGAATTTCAGGAAAAATATAATTTTTCCGATATTTCCTACGCTTATGCCGATTCGATTAAGGGGATGATTATTTTTATCGTCGAAGACGAAGTAAGCACGGGCGAAACCGCTAACACCGCCGGTCAATTAATCAGAAAATGCGAGCCTCTTTATTTGTCTATTCTCTTTTCGCATGGCGTTCTGACTCCGGGCTGGCGAGAAAAACTATTTTACAAAGAGCCTTTTGACAAAGTTGGCATGACTGACAGCATTTTCCGGGATAACAAAAAACGGACGGGCGGAAAAATTCACGACGTCTTTATTGACTCGGTGATTGCTGAAACTATTTATCATTCTTTAATTAGTTAAGCCCCAACAAAAAACATTATCAAAAACCCGCTTTGTTTGAGCGGGTTTTAAAATAGGCAGGTCTTGACAAATTACTTAAATAATAATATACTTCAAACCAACAAAAACTGAAGAAATGACAAAAAAAAGAAAAACGGACTGGAGAGTTGTTTTCTGGCATAACGACTTCCCGGATGGACTGCGTAAACATAATGTTTACGGCAAAGAAGGACCGTTATACCAAAGGGTCTTAAAAAACATCGCGCCTGGTGCCGATCTAAATTGGCGTTTCCATGGTGGCTTCATTAGTCCGGAGAGATCGAAACTTCTGGAAAGATTAGGAAAAGCCGATGTCCTAATCTCTGTTTATCCCTGGAATATGGACCACAACAACAACCAAATGCACTGGCACGAAGCAGAAAGCAACTTTATCACCCTGATGACGGCCATCAAACGAGAAAACCCAAAGCTAAAAATTTTCTTCCTGGTTGAGCCACATCATTGGACTAAAGAGTTTCAAAAAATCGGTGAGTTGGTTAATGATATGCACGACGAAGTCATTTATGATTATTTCCGCCGTCGCTAAAAAATCTCACTCCCACAAAAAACCGCCACAATAAATGGCGGTTTTATATTATTTAATTTTCGGTTCAAATTTTATCGTTATTGATTTGACTCGACCGGCATATTCCCGCCGTCTTCAATTATAATTTGGTCAGAACTCGTGGCGAGGCTCGTCGTGCTAGCGTCAACCGTCTGTAAGGCAGAACAAGCTTTTAAATCATCGTGAAAAATTTTAAGGGCTTCATTTTTTTCTTTATTCATCGCCGCATTAATCTCATTTATTGCCTTTTGAAAAACATTAATACAAACTTGATTGGCGTTAAATTGCGACTGCGCCGTTGTTTGATCTAAAGCGGTTTTTTGGCAAGTTCCTCTCTTATCGATAATCGTAATTACTTTTTGACTATGATTAGTTTCGCTAGTTTTGAGCGTTGTATCTTTTTTATCAATCGCTATCTTAACACAGGGAGCGGCGGCCGGAGTAATATAAACCCATTTACTCTTCGCGACTTGCACATTACCCTTCCTAACGCCCCAAAGCGCGGTACCGATTTTCTTTATTTTATCAAATAAGGAAATTTCCGCGGGGTTAGAAATTTTTTCTAAGGGAGTAGTCGCGGCAGGAGCCACTTCGGTTTGGTTGCTCGGTGCGACGACTGGCTGGTTGGACGCTTGAACCGCAGCTGATGACTGAGACTTCACATTATCTTTTCTCTCGCCCCAAAGCGCGGTGCCAATTTTTATTATTTTTTGAAATAACGATATTTCCCCGGGATAGGAAATTTTTTCCAGAGAAGAAGTCCCGACAGCCGTCGCTTTCGGCGGTTCTGGCCGCTTCAGGTATTGTCCTTTAAGCGGTAACGGGGCGAGCGCATTTTGCTGTACCGGAGCCTCACTTTTAGTCTGGCTAGCTCCTAAATCTTGAGCCAAACTAATTCCGCCATAAACAAAAACCAAGGAAAAAACCATTAAACTTAGAAAAATTTTCTTCATAGTTTTTTAATTAATTATAATTAGCTATATTTTAGCACTAAGCACCCCGCTTGTAAAAATAAAAAATCCCGAGGGGTGCTCAGGATTGTTTAGTCAAATAATTGTGGGATTATTAATTAACTCTTTTTCTCATCGGCTAATTCGTTACACAAATCAGCTAAAGCTTTCTCGAAATCTTTTCTAGCTGACCGGTTCCTTCTTTCTCGCCATTTCTTGGGATCAATTTTTAACCATTCCGCGGGGATACTCTTGATGTACCAAAATCCGGAACAGGGATTATCAATTTCGATAATCACAAAGAATAGCAAATAGAGAAGATAGGAAGCGCTACCCATAATCAGTGCGCCGCTCAAAAAGTTGTGGTACCTGAACCCCATAAAAGCCAAAGTAATGGCCGAAGAAAAGGTCATGCTTAGCGTATAAATCAACGGGGACATGCGCTCGTCTCTCAGGTTCATGAAGGTGTTGATGTCAAAATCTTTGACCGCGTTTCTGATGGTTTTATACTCTTTCCAGACTGTACCAAAGACGGCAATCATCAAGATTGAATACAGGATGCCGAAAAGCGGCAGCCAACCGAACATCACTATTTCTTGAGTGGAGGCACTGAAATGCCAGGAGCGGCTGAAAAAGAACAGCCACCACATACCGAAAGCCAGGATAACCATCGGTAGCGGAATGGACAAAACACAGATTGTCTTAATGACTTGCTCAATAAATTTTTTGAGCCGCGGATCTTTTCTTAGTTTTAAGTAAGAATGATCCTTCTTAAAAATCTCCAGTTTGGTTTTCAGGTTCATTTTTAGGGGTTTATCGGTTAATATAAGTTTTTAAGGTAACAAAAAATTATAGCATATAGCTATAATTTTGTCAATAGATAAATTATATAATACTAAGAGGCAGTAAATTTGGACTGGCCGAACCGTATAATACTTTAAGTTTTTGGAGACCGCGGTGAATTTGAACCGCCACGGTTTCCTTAGATTGCCCAGTAATGAGAGAAATTTCTTTAAGTGATAAATCTTGAATAAAACGTAGTCGCATTATTTTTTGATATTTTTCCGGCAACCGTGAAATTAAAAGGATGGCGCGTTTGCCATCCAAAAAATTTATCAGACGTTTTGAGTCGTCTGTACTCGGTTCAAATCCTTTCTCCATTAAACTATCAAGCGAACTAGTTTTGCGTTTTCGGTATTCATCAATAATCAAATCCTTTAAAATATGATAAAGGAAACTTTTCATAATATCAATTTTCCCGCCTTTCACTAAATAGGCCCAAGTTTTTTTAAAAGTGTCCTGAACCAGATCTTCGCTAATCGCCGTGTTGCGCACCCTGAAAGACGCATAGGATTTAAACTTTTTCCCGTAGTCGTCATGTGCTACGGTTAAGACTGCTCTTTGTTCGACCTCTTGTTTCAGCGTCATATTAATAGGATATATAACTAAGCCGGAAACGATGGGTTTGTATTACATAATTATTACAGAACGAAGCTCAGAACAGCGGTTTATCTATGTTTAGGCAAGAAAAATGTCCTCGCTTGACTATCCCCTGATTACATTTTTATTACACTAGTCTTAGATAATGGGTCTCTAGTATAGCACCCTTCTGGTTTTATAGCTAGTCGTAATAATTTCAAGCTTCAAGCGGCCTACTTAATGTAAGGGCTAATATTTACTAACTACTCGCTAACAATATTAAGGGTCGACAAATATTTAAGCGATATTTAGTAGAAATAAAAATTAGCCATCATCTAAATTAATAATTAAATAAAAATATGAAAAAAATATTTTTCATGGCCGCCCTGGCGATTGTTATCGCCCTGGGTATGTCGGCCTTACCAAAAATAACTAAGGCGGATAGCCTCGGTGCGCAGCTAAGCGGTCGCGTTCTTCTAGCCGTTCAAGCCAACGGTGAAACTTGGTACGTTAATCCCGTCAACCAGCAACGATATTTTTTAGGTCAATCACTTGACGCTTTAAATATCATGCAACAATTAGGCTTGGGGATTTCGAACAAGGATTTCGATTCTTTCAAGGGCCAGGCGCCGCTTCGTTTATCGGGCCGAATCTTGATCAAAGTTGAAGACTTGGGTGAAGCCTATTATGTTAACCCCCTTGATCTAAAAATGAATTACCTCGGGACACCGTCAGAAGCTCTGGATTTATTTCAAAGTTTTGGTCTAGGAATAACTAATAGTGACCTGGCTCGCCTCGCCATTCCTCAGAATTGGGGTGTTAATATCACGGAATCTGGTTTTAACCCCGCGACTCTAACGGTCACGCGCGGCGCGATGATTACCTGGACAAACAATGATAGTGTCGTCCATACCGTTACTTCACCAAATAACTTTAATTTTGGTGACATTAACCCCGGAAAAACTTACAGCCGGATGTTCAACATTGCCGGCACTTACAATTATTACTGTCGTTATCATCCGAATATGAAAGGCGTGATAATCGTTAAGTAAAGCGCCACAAACAATCGCCCTAAAATATTTTAGGGCGATTGTTTGTGCACTAAGTCCGAGTTCGTCTATAAACCAATAGTATTATTGTAATGTTTCCTAATATCTAACGGCTAACTTAGTATGAAAACAACTACACATAAAAAAATAAAAGCCCTTGATCCGATTTCTTACGAACATTTTTTTGAACGTTCTTGGGAAGAAAGCTGGACCTATATTAAAACTGTCGTTGATGTCGTTCGTGAACCAGTTTTAATTCTGGATAAAAACTTCCGCGTCCTTGCGGCTAATGATCCCTTTTACCAGATGTTCCAGGTTGAGCAGAAAGACACCGAGAACCGAATCGTTTACGATCTCGGTAACGGTCAATGGGATATTCCGGATCTACGTCGACTCCTAGAAACTGTTTTACCTAAAAATACCTTTTTTAAGGGTTTTGAAGTAGCTCATAACTTCCCTTTCATCGGGCATAAGGTCATGATTTTAAATGCCCGCCAAATTCACTTTAAAAAAAATGAGGCGGCCGGATTATTACCTTCCATTATTCTTCTGGCTATCGAAGATATTACGGAAATGATGCTAATCGCGGAAACCCTATCTGGTCATTCAAGTAAATTAGAAGCTAGGCTCACGGAACAAACCGGCAAGCTCGAACTTTATATTGGAAAATTAGAAAAAGAAATTAACGGACTTAAAGATAAATCTAAATAAAAATACGCCGCCAAAATCCGTGAAATTAAAAATCAAATTTTTTCCCCAATAAGTCTTTGCGCTGCACCCGCCGTTTATGACCGCTATAACTGCCATCATGACCATGATGTCCGCTACTATCATAACTCTCTCCCTCAAAGGGGTCGGCCACCTTTACAATCGACGCTGGCTCGGGCGTGTACCCGGTGCGGCTATGCTCGATTATTTTATCAAGCTTACCATATATTAACCACTTACCAAGACATTTCGGACAACAATTAATAACTACTCCTTGGCTTTCGATCGAAACAAAATTAATTTGGCATTTAGGACATTTCATATTCTTTTGATTAGTTCGGCTAGTTTAACATAATTTAATAATAATTACACTACTATGGGAATAATTCTTTGGATAATTTTTGGAGGCTTAGTCGGCTGGATTGCTTCTTTAATCATGAAAACTGAGGCCCAACAAGGTATTATCTTGAATATTGTGGTGGGTATCATCGGGGCCGTCATCGGCGGCTGGATCATGAATTTACTTGGTGAAGGTGGCGTGGGCGGTTTTAACCTCTATAGCTTCTTAGTCGCCTTACTAGGGGCAGTCATTCTGATATGGGTAGTAAAGGCCTTAAGAAGTAATCGCTAACTATGAATAAATATTTCAATATCTTAGTAATAACTGCTATTCTTCTCTTTCTAAACACGCCTATTATCGCTTGGGCGCAACTTTATTCTGGCTACGGTCACTACAATCCACCAACAATTATTCCGTCTGGTCCGCCGGACATTATTTTTCCAGTCCAAGGCGGAGCAAGCTTTAGCGATGACTTCGGCGATCCGCGGAGTGGCGGAACGCACGAAGGCAACGATTTAATGGCGCCAAAAATGACACCGATTCTTGCCGCGCGCGGCGGTCAAATTGTCTTCGCTCCCATAACTGAGCCGAGCTACGGCTACATGCTTTCTATTTCAGGCGATGACGGTTATAAATATAATTATATTCACATCAATAACGATACGCCGGGAACCGATGATGGTAAGGGCGGAACTATATACGCTTATGCTCCGGGTATTCAACAAGGGGTTACGGTTACGCAAGGTCAACATATTGCCTGGGTTGGAGACTCGGGCGACGCGGAAAATACGGGTCCGCATCTTCATTTTGAAATTCGTTTGCCGGATGGCAGTCCGATTGATCCCTATCCCTATTTAAACATTGCCTTAAAAATTTATACCTATAGTATTACGGCCGCTAAAGCCGCCAGCCCGACGATTAACGCTGATAAATATTTGGCTACGTCTACGACCACGACTTTTTGCGCTTCCGGCTCATTAATTCGGACGCCCCTCAATTATTCGGTTTATTATTGCGGCGCTGATGGTCGGCGCTATGTTTTTCCTAATGCTCAGACTTACGCGACTTGGTATAAAGATTTTTCCACAGTCAAATTGATTGCCCTTGAAGATTTAAGCAACATCCGCTTAGGCGGTAACGTTACTTATCGTCCCGGCGTGAAATTAGTAAAAATCCAAACCGATCCCAAAGTTTACGCGGTTGAGGCAAATGGGACACTCCGTCTAATGTTGACGCCGGCCTTGGCCGCCAAATATTACGGGGCATCATGGGCCAAAAACGTTGAGGATATTCCTGACACCTTTTTCACTAATTATAAAGTTGGGCCAGCAATAACTAATTAAATAAAAAAAAATAGGCTGTCAAAGCCTATTTTTTTATTTACTCCTAAATTTATAAGGAGAAATTCTGCAGCATCTTTAGAAACTCTTTCTGATAATTAGTAAAGGCTTTCTTATCCGGATTAGTGGTTATTAAGATTACGTCGAGAATATATTTATCCCCTATTTTTTTCGAGAAGGTCGCTTTATAAGCAATCGTTTTGCCGTTACTCGGCGTCTTAATAGCGGTTACGATTTTAATCGTATCGGTAAAATTCTTATTAACCTTATAATGCGCATTAGACTCGGTAATTTCCGCCTTCAAATCAATCAAGGACGTTAACTTATTAGCTTGGGCAAACTGATCTTTATAAAGTTTTAGGAATTCATCATTGCTTAAATTTTTTACTTCATCATTAGTATAAGTAATTTCAAGACTTTCGCCTGAAACAACAATTTTCTTTACCGTTCCATCTGAAACATTTTTTGCTAAGTCAGAAATTGAAATTT
>CAIQRY010000017.1 GCA_903874345.1 uncultured bacterium | reverse complement strand
CTAACTTCAGCTATTTCTTCTAAAGAAAGGTCGTTGATAAATTTCATAATAATAACCTCCCGATATTCCTCTTTCAAGAGCGGTAGCTTACTTTTAATCAGTTCTAAATTCGCTTCTTGGTCTAGTCTGTCTTGCGGATTTTGGGCATCATCAATAACCTCGATTGGCCTCTCCTCGTCATCCAAAGAGGCGGTGACACTTAATTTACTCCCGGTTTCCCGATAATAATCAACGATAGAATTACGGGCGACTTTATATAATAAAGCACGCAAAGTTTTCGCATCAGTTAAACTATTATTTTGAATATGATTCCAGGTCTTTAAGAAAATCATGGAAGTCAGATCATTAGCCTCTTCCTTGTGACCAACCTTAAAATAAACGAAGCGATAAATCTCCGCCACATGTTCATCATAAACCTTAATAAAAGCCTCTTTATCGTGGCTTTTGAGCTGTCCTAGAACTTTCTTGTCTTTAAATTTTTGAATCAAATTTGCCATAACAAAAAAATCGGGAAAATTAAACCCCGTCGCCAAGAAACATGTTGGTAATTAAAAATATTTTAGCACAAGATAATCCCGAAAGCAAGCAAAATTTCTACCTATTAATCCCCTAACTAATCATTTTATTACTACGCTTTTTTAAGTATTTACCGTTATATTTTATTCCCCCTTGACTTTTTTATTTTAAGTTCTAAAATATGAAGACTTAAGTCTAGCCTAGTATGGACTTAAATTCTATAACACCTTATTTATTTTTTGTCAGTCTTTAGGTCTGACCAATATTTGACAATACTATAAAAAATTATTATATTTAAGTCTATAACATATTAGACTTAAAAATATTTTTTAAATTTAATTAGCCTATTTTCATATTTAAGTCTACAATATTGTAGACTTAAATACTTAATCTAATGGAAAAAGCGAAAGATTTTTTCCCGCCGAAGATTAAAACCCCAATCTGGGTTTCGGTTTCCGAAGCCTCGCTGCTTGGAGGTGTGCAAAACAAAACCATTAGACGGGCTATTAAATCAGATCAAAACCTTAGATATAAAATAGTAAAAAACCGCTATCAGATTGAACTCGGTTCTCTACTCTCCTTCCTTCATAAAAACACTAAATTAAAAAATAAGCTGGTAGAATTTGGCTTGGGCCAATACGTCAGTGAGTGGAAAAATTAAGTGGAAAGCAAAGAAAAGTGTTAGTGCAAAAAATCCGACTCCTAAAAGCCGGGTTTTTTGCAAACAAAAACCACCCGGATTCCTTAGGGTGGCTTCTGTTTTATAGAGTTAACTAATTCGCGAACTAAAGGATTGCATCCTTAACCGCTTTGGCTAAGCGGAATTTAACCACGGTTTTAGCCGGAATCTGAATCGTGGCGCCGGTCGCTGGGTTGCGGCCTTCTCTGGCTTTTCTCTTTACCTTTACCAATTTACCGAAACCAGGAACAATGCATTCACCAGTTTTTTTCACTTCCTTGTAGACAACGTCCGCTAACTTATCCATGAAACCAGCCACTTCTTTCTTGCTCATGGCGGTCGCTTCGGATAAAGCGGCAATCATCTGCGATTTTGTCATTTTTGACATAATTTTTTATTAGGTCCTTATTAATAAATCATCAAATGATTATTTAATAATAAAGTCCTTTTTTAAAATGATTACTATTTAAATTTAACTTTAATTAGTATTAATAAGGGTTTTTAAGGATCGGAAAGTAAAACTCCAATGTTTATAAGTGTATTATAGCATACTCTAAATAATATGCCAATAAATACAAGGGTTTCCCTACTTTGTCTATTTCAAAATCAAATGACTGTCAACTATCCCCCAAATTATTAAGCCTAAACGCGTAAAGGCTAAAGGGCAACCGGTCTCTCGCAAACGTAATCTAATTTCCAAGATATCAGGTAATTTTTCATCGTTATAAGTCACGGGTTCCGCATCTAACTTAGCAAATAAATCAAAAACTACATTATCCTTAATCTCTACTGGATACTCTAACAGCGGCTCTAGAATAGCCCCGACCGGTAAATGCTCGAAAACTTGTCCGGCGGTTTCCGAAAAAGAAAAACGACCATATTGTTTCAAACGCTCCGGATTAATATACATCGTACCGCGACAAAGCGGACTATGACAGTAGCAAGGATAAACAAAACCGACTTCCTGATCCGGATCAAGCCCATAGTCTAAAGTTATTTCTTCGTCCGGTAAAACCCGCCGTAAAGCAAAAAATAAAGTATGACCGTAATAATAATAAGTATTTACATTCGGTGAGCAAGAATGATTAATTAAATGAACACCGGGCGCCTTAATATCCAAGGGAAAAATCGATAAATGACCGTCATAATCCATATCATAACAAGCCCCTAATTCCTTCCCTAGCCTTTCCCCTTCGGCGTCATCAATAATTCGACCCAAATAGTCACCGATAATTGTTCCGGGGGCAATCTCTCGCAAAGCGAAAATACCGCTCCCTTTCTTTTCGGTGGTTCTAATTTCGTAGGACTCAACTGGTAATAAAATCATAAAAAAAAGCCGGCATTAAAAAACCGGCAATTAAATTAATTACATGACATTCGGCTGCAAATGATAATAAGGAGGATTATCTTTATAGCGTTTAATCGCTAAGCGAATGATTTCTTCTAAGAAATCGCCGTAATCCATACCAATCACTTCCGCGGATCCGACAAAAACTCCGTCTTCGTTAAGCGAAGGATTAGGGTTAAGCTCTAAAACAAAGGGGTTATTATTCTTATCAACCCTGATTTCAACTCGACCGTAATCATGACAATCAAGAATATTATAAGTATCAAGAGCAATCTCGCCGAGTAAAGTTTCTAGCTTCTTGCCGATGTTTTTCGGCGGTCTTTGCTTGATAATCTGATCATAAATCGAGGTTTCTGAGTATTTCGCTTCAAAGGGATAAATATGCCAAATCCCTTCCGGTAAAGTGTCAAAAATCGAACGCGATAAGGGTAAAACGCGTAAATCATCCTCGTCCGTCCCGATAATCGGCACGTCATATTCGTCGCCTTCGATATACTCCTCAATCAAGGCTGGTCGACCAATTTCCTTTAAAACTTTCTCTAATTGGCGATTTAATTCTTCTTTGTTTCTAACGACCGAATCATTAGTAATACCAATTGAGTTATCCGTATTGGCCGGTTTAACAATAAGCGGGTATTTTAAGTCGTCGCGAATATCATCATCAAGTGAATAAACATAATCCCATTCCGGGGTCGGAATTTTATGATAACTTAATAATTTTTTAACCCGGATCTTATCAATACATAAACCTAAGGTAAAAGGATTAGAGCCGGTATAAGGAATCTGTAAAGTATCAAAAATCGAAGCGGCATGCGGCTCAAGCAGGCTCGAATTATTAATGCGTTCGCAGACATTAAAAACCAGGTCCACGTCGCTATTCTTCAAGTCATTAAAAGCCTTATGTAGGTCATTAAAATCGAAAAAGCTTAACTTATAACCCCTTTCTTTAAGCGCGGTCTCAATTTCTTTACCAATAACCGTTAAATCCTTTTCGACTGTTGTTTCTTGATCCTGGCCACTTTCTTCGTATAAATTACAAGCGATACCAATATGTAAGTTACGTTGATTAGAAATAGCCATGCGGCGAATCTTTTCAATTTTACTGCGCCGTTTCAGCATGTCTAAATTAATCGCCGAAACCGAAAACGGATTCTTGCGGGTCGTTTTGCCTATTGAGGAAGCCGGATGAAACTTCGCTACCTCATAATTAATTTCTTTTTCGGCGTCACGCAAATTATCCTGCGCATCGAGCGGATTATGCCCCGAGACTAAAAGCCAACCTAGGTACTCATAGCCGTCAGGCGGCGACAAAACCGAGTCACCGATTTTCTTATCAAATTCAAATTCCTTAACATAAGAACGGCGTTTTAAATCCTCGGCAATTTCCAAATTAACCAAAATCCCGGAATGATCCGACGAAAATGTTTCCGCCGCTAAATATTCATAAGGTCCGTCCGGAAATTCAAATTTCGGTATATATAAACCGCAGGCAATCTTTAAAATATTCTCAATTAAATCAACGTGCCAGGCTGCTTTAACGCTCGGATAAACCTCATCGCCTCCCAGGCGCAAGTTAATTTCCAAGGGAATTGGACCACGGGCCGTTGACTTGGCTTCAAAGTGAACACAACCGTTTAAAATACCGAGTTTTTCTAGGGTTTCATCAGCTAAAGCTAAAAGTTCGGCCTGATTTTTAGGCGGCAAACTAGACGGGGTTAAGCGGGTCGTCTCAATAAAAAACGGCTCTTTGGTTTTGCCGTTATCGGACAACGCACTAAATTTAATCTTGCCGTTCTGGATTAAGATATCAAGATCAATTTCGTCGCCGTCAATATATTCTTCGACAAAAACATCTAGCCCGTCATTAAGCGCCGACTCGATTTTCGGGGAAATCTCTTTCTTTAAATATTTATAACTTTCCCGGAGTTCCTCTTCATTATTAACTCTCATGACAAAAGCGCTCGCCGCGCCATAAGCCGGTTTGACGACCAAGGGAAAAGTAAAAGTTTTAATCACTTCTTCAAGGTCGCGACTATTCTTAAGCTCACGGAACTTAACCGCCGGTAAATTGTTGGCTAAACAGAATTCTCGAAATAGATATTTATTGCGCACGCGGTTCGCGATTTTATAAGGCGTACCAACTAATTTATATTTATCGATTATTTTCGAAGTTAAGAGGACATCATCTTCTAAAAAGGTAATTGCGCCGTCTAAATGGAGTTCCGGATTACTAGTTAAGAATTTTTCCAAGGCGCCTAATGATTCCATATAATTTAAGGAATCGACCGGTAGACAATAGTCAACATAGGGCTGAAACGTATTTGCTTCTTTCCCTAAAACAATTATTTTAGCTCCAAACCCCTTAGCTTTACGGATAAAAAACTTCTTAGAATGAAGTGGGTCATTCGCCCCTGAGGTATTAACAATTAAGATAGTTTTACCGCTCAAACAGTCCCGACTATTGTCAGGCGTACTAGTCCCGTTCATAAGCTTATTTCACGTTATAATTAACTCCTATTTCAATCACTACTTCCTGGCTTCCGGCTGGAGTGTCTGGCGTCGCGACTGCTCCCCCACCGCCTAGGCCACCCTTGCCCGTTGCATAATCTGCCGCATAAGTCGGCACTGGAGAAATAGAATTTTCATACCAACCGGTAATTTCCTTGAGCTTAACACCGGCGGCCTTGGCTAAGGCCACACTTTTTTCTCGCGCGTCCTTAATTGCTAAAATACGCGCCTGTTGCTTTAAGTCATTAAGATTAGAGGCATTAAAAGATAAATTATTAACTTGATTGGCCCCGACTTTCGAAGCGGCGGCAATCACCTGACTTAATTTTTCCGGCGTTTTGTCATAACCCGTAACTTTAACTACCAATTGCTCATTAGCGCTATAGCCCGAAACTACGGGCAAAGCATTATTCGGATAATTATACTGCGGATTTAAGGAATAATTCTGAGTTTGAATATTATCTGCTGTAATCCCAACTAATTTAACCGCAGCAATAATATCATTCATTTTCTTATTTAATTGGTTTAAGGCGTCTTCGGGTTTTGCGACCTTATCAATCTGAACGCCTAAAGTCACTAAAGCAACATCCGGTTGATAACTAATCCGGCCCTGACCAGTAATAGTTACCTGACGAAATTGCTGGTTAACAAGGCGATCGCGCAAAATAGCCGCTAAAATAATGGCTGCAATAGCTAATAAAGCGATTAAGATAATTATCGTCTTGGGACTCTTCCAAGAACAATG
>CAIQRY010000016.1 GCA_903874345.1 uncultured bacterium | reverse complement strand
TTTTATTATTTGATTTACAAGAAACCATATACTAAAAAATATATTGATATTCGTTCTTAAATTATAATTATAAACATATGGCCGATTTAAAAAAGGGGCTAGGCTTAAAAACTTGGCACGAAAAACATCAGTCACAATTAAGTTTTGGTCAAAAAGTGGCTGACGGTGTCGCCGCCAGCATGGGCTCTTGGAATTTTATTATTATTCAAAGTTTGATTGTCGCCCTTTGGATTGTTTTAAATTTAATAGCTTGGTTCAGCCATTGGGACCCATATCCGTTTATTCTTCTTAATCTTCTGTTCTCGACCCAAGCGGCTTATGCTGCCCCAGTGATTATGATGGCCCAGAATCGCCAGAATGATCGCGACCGCGTTCAGGCGGCCGAGGATTATCGAACGAATGTCGAAGCAAAAGAAGAAATTGAAGAATTACAGCGCGCTATTGCCCGCCTGGAAGAAGGGAAGCTGAGTGAAATCATCAAACGCTTGGATGAAATTCAGAAAAATAAGGCTTAACAAGACAGATTTGACAAGATAAATAAAAAAGAGTATTCTATAAGAGACTTAATTAAAGAATTACGTCCAACGCGTAATTTTTTTAATATCATAATTATGGAAATTAGAAATATCGCTATTATTGCGCACGTTGATCACGGCAAGACCACCTTGACCGATGTTTTGATGCGCCAAACGGGCATGAACGACGGGTCGGTTAGTATGGACTCCAATGATTTAGAAAAGGAGCGGGGGATCACAATTTATTCCAAAAATACCTCGGTCTTTTACAAAGATACGAAAATTAATATCGTGGATACACCCGGTCATGCGGATTTTAGTTCCGAAGTGGAACGGATTTTACGTTCCATTGATTGCGTTTTATTATTAGTCGATGCTCAGGAAGGACCGATGCCGCAAACCAAATTTGTTTTAAAAAAATCGCTTGAGCTCGGGATTAAACCGATTGTTGTTATTAATAAGATTGATAAACCGGCGGCTCGACCAGCCGTGGTTAATGAAATGGTCTATGAATTATTTTTAGATTTAGGCGCGACGGACGAACAATTAAATTTCCCGGTTATTTTTGCCGCCTCTAAAAAAGGCATCGCGAAAAGATACTTAACTGATGAATCGGATAATCTTAATCCGCTTTTGGATTTGATCTTAGAACATGTGCCGCCCTCTTCAAGCCCGGCGGCCGAAGCTAAGCCTTTGTCGGCGCAGCCCTTTAATTTAGCCTATGATAATTTTCTTGGTCGCTGTGCGGTTTGTCGGGTTTATGAAGGAAAAATTAAGGCGCCACAAGACGTTTATATTTTAACGGCCGAGAATGAACCGCAAAAACGCCGAATTAATAAATTATTTACCTATTACGGTATTGAGCGTCGCGAAATTGCCGAAGCAGTGGCGGGCGATATTGTGATGGTGGCCGGGATTCCGGATATTTTTATTGGCGAAACCGTGACCGAGAATGTGGATCAGAAACCGCTCCCGGCGATTAAAATCGACGAACCGACTATTTGTTTGAATTTTTTAGTTAATAATTCGCCGTTTGCCGGTCGGGAAGGGAAATTTGTTACTAATCGTCAGATTAAGGAACGTTTAGAAAAAGAATTGGAAGTTAACGTTGGTTTGAAAGTTGATTTTTCCGACATGAATTCGTATAAGGTTTTTGGTCGAGGTGAATTACATATTGCCGTTCTCTTAGAAAATTTACGACGCGAAGGTTACGAACTTCAGGTTTCGCAACCCCAGGTTATTATCAAAGAAGAAAATGGCGTTAAACTCGAACCGTACGAAGAAATTACGATTGATATTCCGGAAACCATGTCGGGCGTCGTTATTGAAAAAGTCTCGAAACGTCGAGGCATGATTACTAATTTAAAGACCCATAATGGTCAAACCAGAATAATCTTTGAAATTCCGACCCGGGGTTTATTAGGCTATCGTAATGAATTTGTGGTTGATACGCGCGGCGAAGGAATTTTATGCGCTCATTTTTTAGGCTTTAAACCTCACGCCGGTGAAATCGAAAAGAGTCAGCTCGGTTCCATGGTTTCCATGGCGACCGGCAAGGCGCTGGCTTTTTCTCTTTGGAATTTACAGAATCGTGGCGCTTTATATATCGGTCCTAATATTGAAGTTTATGAAGGCATGATTATTGGTAACGTGGCGAAAGGTGAAGACATGGCCGTGAATCCGATTAAGGGCAAACAGCTAACTAACGTTCGCGCCTCGGGTACAGACGAAGCGATTAAACTCACGCCGCCGGTGCCCTTAACTTTGGAAATCGGTTTGAGCGTCATGAATGGCGATGAATATTTAGAAATTACACCAAAGAGCATTCGTTTGCGCAAGCAGTATTTAACGGAAAACGAACGGGTGCAGTCAAAGCGTCGCGCTTCTTAAAAATTAAATCGGTGCATAATAAAACAGTCGCGCGCTCAGCCGGCTGTTTTTGGAATAGATTTTTATGCCTAATAAATCTATAATAGTCTTATGAATCAGAAAGAAAGAACTAAAGTATTAATTTGTTTAGCTGTTTTAGCTGGCTTGTTTTTATTAACTTCAATAACTCGTGCCGCCGTGACCACTACGCCGTTTTCGGAAAACGTTCCTATTCTTATGTATCATTATATTGAATCACCGACGGCCACGACGAGTCTGCCCGGGCTATATTTACCGACGGCTGTTTTTGCCAATCAGCTGCAAGAACTTCGCCGCTATCACGCTAATCCGGTTTTTGTCTCGGAGATTGCGGCCAGCCTGCGCTCTGAAAAAAAACTACCGCCGTATTCAATGGCTCTAACTTTCGATGATGGCTATCAGGATTTCTATACTAATGCTTTTCCGCTATTAAAAAAGTATAAAATGAAAGCGACGCTCTATATCATCATTAATAAATTGGACAAGCCTGGTTATCTAACTAAGGCCGAACTCAAAGAGCTAGCAGAGAGCGGTTTGGTGGAAATTGGTTCGCATACTTTTAACCACCCCGATTTGAGAGCGCTTAAAGCCAAGAACGCTAAATTTGAAATTGCGAGTAGTAAAATAGAGCTAGAAAAACGTCTCGGTCAGCTTATCCCGACTTTTGCTTATCCTTTTGGGTACTATGCGGGGGAGCAACTAGCGATCGTCAAGGCGATTGGCTACGAGGCCGCTGTTTCGGTTAATCCCGGTAGTCGGCATAGTACTCAAGATCTCTTTGCCCTGAAACGAATCCGGCCAGGAAGTCGGGGCGGTTCGGAATTCGTTAAATGGCTTTTTTCTTGGTATAATTCGAAATATTAATTGATATTTAGGTTATTTTTTGCTATAATTAAGGGATTAGAAATTTTTTAAATAAAATTAATTTTAAAAAAATATGCTAAAAAAGTATTGGTGGGCAATTGTTATTGTTGTCGTGGTAATTATTATTGGTTGGTTTTGGACCGCTTATAATCGTTTAGTCACAACTAACGAAGGCGTCGACAATCAATGGTCGCAAGTGGAGGTTCAATATCAACGTCGTTTTGATTTAATTCCAAATTTAGTCGCGGCGGTTAAAGGCATCATGAATCAAGAACAGACGGTGTTTGGCGATTTAGCTAATGCTCGAGCGCATTATACGAGTGCGACGAATGTAAATGATAAAGTGATGGCGGCTAACGAAGTGGAGAGTTCCTTGAGTCGTTTGATTGCGATTGTGGAAAACTATCCGCAACTTAAGTCCGCGGAAACAGTTCAGACTTTGATGGCGCAGCTTGAGGGCACGGAAAATCGGATTAGCGTGGAACGGGGTCGTTATAATGACCAGGTCAAAGAGTTTAATGTTTTAGTTAAACGTTTTCCAATGAGCCTCTTGGCCAATATGTATGGTTTTGGCGTCAAGAATTATTTCCAAACCACACCCGGCGCTTCGGCAGTACCGACTGTTAATTTAGATTTGACTAAGTAAAGCTGATTGCAAATCCCATGCGTTTAGGAAAATTAATAATTCTATTAATTACATTTTTTTTACCGGTCGCAGTGGCCCAGGCTTATTATAATCCCGGGACAGCGGCCGGTTTTGTTAATGACTACGCGAACTTATTAAGCGTGGATCAGAAAGCCACGCTTGAAACAAAATTAGTACAGTTTGATAAAGACTCGAGCAATCAAATTGCGGTTGTCACTATTTCGAGTTTGAAGGGCGATACGATTGAAAATTTTGCGGTTAAGCTTTTTGCCGATTGGAAAATCGGTCAGGCCAAGAAAGATAATGGGGTTTTGCTTTTGATTGCCAAAGACGACCGACAGATGCGCATCGAAGTGGGGTACGGTTTAGAGGGCGCGTTAACCGATGCTTTAAGCAATCAGATTATTACGAAAACTTTACGTCCCGCTTTTCAGGCCAGTGATTATTATGGCGGTATAAATTTAGCGACCGATCAGATTATGGCCGCCACGCGCGGCGAATATCAGCCAGCGGTAAGCGACAAAAATCCGATCACCAGTAAGATAAGTATTGATGCCTATATTTGGTTTATCATTATTGGTTTTTATATGCTGTCTGCTTTGCGTCGCCATTTGGCCAAGAGTCGAGCTTGGTGGGAGGGCGGCATTATTGGTTTGATAGTCGGCTTAGTGATTGCTTTTATTTTTTTACGCACCCTCTTGTATTTAATTATTTTTCCGTTACTCTTTGCTGTTTTCGGATTTATTTTTGATTATTTAGTGTCTCGGGTTTTACCTAAACCTAAGCCACCAGGCAAAGGACGGGGCGGTTTTTGGTTTTTTGGCGGACCGGGTGGTTTTGGCGGCAGTGGTGGTGGCGGTTTTGGTGGTTTTGGCGGCGGCGGCTCGGGCGGCGGCGGAGCCAGCGGAGGATGGTAGTATTGACAAATATTAATATATTTGATATACTCTTAGTGAGTCATTTGAAGTTATTTATTACAACAAACATAGGAGAAAAGAAGAGATGAACCATGAAAATGTTATCGGATTAGGACTTTTAGGACTTTTAGCAGTTATGCTGCTTATGCACTTGGTAGCCTGGTTAATCGATCTGAAAACACTCAATAAGCTGGTTAACATGGCCGATCCTAAAAAGATCGAATGGGTTAAAGCGGTTTATTATACTGATCGCAGTCAGGGCTATTTCACCCTTAAAATCGGGGAAAAAGAAAACATGATCGAATTTTCGACCAGCCGCTGCTACGAAAAAGCCAAGGCTTTTCTGAAAGAGCATAGCTCGGTTTCCGAGAGATGCCTTATCCTGGGGGGAGCTTAGTAGATTCCCTGGATCATTCAGTCGTTGCTTGACCGCGACGACTTTTTTTAAAAAAATATGTTATAATTTAAAATATGAAAAATACTTTGCCGCGACCAAGCAAAAACGCGATTATCTATTCGGACAAAAAACTCTATGCTTGTTTGGCAAATCAACCGATTGTTTATGGTCATGTAGTGGTGGTTTGGCGGAAAGCGGTTAGGGATTTACAATTACTATCCAGGCCAGACTATGAATATCTCATGGATAGAGTAGATGAGATTAGAAGGGCGATGATGAAAACCCTGAAAGTCAAGAAAGTTTACTTACTTTATATGGACGAAGTGAATCATGTTCATTGGCATTTAATTCCACGTTATCAGAAAACAGGTCTCGCCGCTTTAAGCGGGCGACCGGGGAAAATAACGGATTTTAGTTTGGACGATCAAATTAGAAAAAATTTAAAATTTAAAAAATAAAAGCTAGGCAAAATAAAAAACGGACTTAAGATAAGTCCGTTTTTGGTTTGAGTCGTTTTACTCGGAGGAGTAAAAAAATGAAAACCATTAAAAGCAAGAAACAACCCGAAAAGAGCCAAGCGATTTTAATCGAGTAATTATTAGCGAGCCAACCGCAAAGGAAAAG
>CAIQRY010000015.1 GCA_903874345.1 uncultured bacterium | reverse complement strand
TATGGCCAAAAGACCAACCACTACCAAGTCGGAAATTTTGCTAAAATTTATTTTCATTACTCTAATCTTATCTAAAATTGCCTATTTTAGCAAGAATTTGCTATGATAAAAGTAATATGGCTTCAAACTTGATTTTAAAAAAAATATTGGCTAATATTAATGAATATTTTTTAGTTTTCTTAGCCCTAATTATCATTTTTGGGGCCGGAATCTATTATTTATACGCCTTAAACTGGCTAGGCGTAATTTTGTCCCTAGTCCTTAGCGTCGCCGGTTTTGTAGCCCTTGTGCTTGGCTTGTCTAAGAAACAGGAACTACCCGCCGAAACTTATAAGCTCGGGTCTTGGAAAAACTATATTTATCTTCTTATTTACTTATTCCTCGCTGGTGCCTCTTTTCATTATCTTTTGGCAAGCCAAAGTACAAAAGCTTTAATCTCTCCTTGGCAGGTAACAAGCGGCCGTTTCTTTATTGCTTATCTTCTATCGAGCGCCGTCCTGATTTTTATCTTAAGCCGAAAAAATATTGACGCCGGCTATAAAATTATTCTTCTCTCCTTACATTATTTCCTCTCTTTTTCAGTCGCCATTATTGTTTATAAAATCGGCTACGGTTTCGATCCCTTTATCCATCAAGCGACGATGAGTTTAATTGATTCAAAGGGTCTGGTTCTACCTAAGCCGCCTTATTATCTCGGGGAATATTCCCTAATCATTATTTTCCATAAAATCAGCGGCTTAAGTATTTATCTTTTAAATAAATTCTTAGTACCGCTCCTGGCCGCCCTTTTCTTGCCCTTAGCCGCTTATCGCTTTTTGAAGCGAGCAGACGCGGAGGCCGGGGATAATCATTCTCTTTCCGAATTTTTAACTGTTCTCTTCTTGCTCGCCCTGACCTTTTCCCCATTTATCGTGACGACACCGCAAAACCTGACTTATTTATTTTTAATCCTGACGATTTTTGTCGGTTTAGCCGGACAGTCGGCCTGGATTGTTTTAATTCTCGCTCTTTCGACCACGGCGATCCACCCCTTATCCGGTTTGCCGGCTCTCGCCTGGAGCGCTTATTTATTTCTTCATGAATATCAAGACCGGATAACTAAGTTAACGCGTCAAACTATAACGGCTTTAATTTTTATTGCTAACGCCCTGGCTCTGCCTTTCGCTTTATTCATTTCCGGGGGCGGTAATTTGAAACAACTAAATCACGACTTATCATTTTTAATCACTCCTTTTAAAAATTTATTTACGAGCTTGGGCGCGGCCGGACGCGAGGACTGGCTCAGTAACGCCTTATATTTCTTGGCGAATAACTATAATCTTCTTTTAATTCTAATCATTTTTGCCAGTCTCATTTATTTTTACACCTCTTCTCGACGCGCGACGCGATCCTGGCGGGAAAACGGACTAATTTTAATTAATTCTTCTTTAATTATTGCTTATATTTTAAGCAGTCAAATTCGTTTCCATGATCTGATTAACTATGAACAAAATAGTTATGCCAGTCGTATTCTCGTCATTATACTTCTCTTCTTTCTACCCTTCGTAATTGAGGCTTTGAATCGTTTAATTAAGAAAATTATTACTCTCGATTTGCTTAGTCGAATTATTTGGCTTGCTTTCGGCGTCGCTTTGCTCTCGGCCGCTCTTTATCTGTCTTATCCGCGCTTTGATAAATATTTCAATTCCCGCGGCTACTCGACCGGCCAAAATGATTTAGCGGCTGTTAATTTAATCGCTAGTGAAGCTAGCAAGCCATATATCGTTTTAGCTAATCAGCAGGTTTCGGCCGCCGCGCTTGATCAATTAGGTTTTGATCATTACTACGAAACGTCAAGCGGTCCAATTTACTTTTATCCGATTCCGACCGGCGGGTTATTATATCAATATTATTTAGCTATGGTTTATCAAAGCCCCAACCGCGCGACCATGAAAGAAGCGATGACTTTGGCCGGAGTAAACGAAAGCTATTTAGTGGTTAATAAATACTGGTTCCAAAGCGATCGCGTCATTGGTCTCGCCAAACTAACAGCTGATAGCTACCAAAGCATTAATAATGATATTTATATCTTTAAATATAAACGCTAAAATAAACATCGTTTCTAAAACTATTTCCTAAAATAAAAAATCCGACTGCTTAAGCCGGATTTTATTTTTTAGTCCTTAATGACTTTCTTTATAGCTCCAAACCGGTCCGACCGACATAACCTTGCTATCCCCGACTTGATGAATCACGACCATTAATTTCAAACGACTAATATCTTCATTAAAACCTGTTTTTTGCGAAGACAAATAAATATTCAACCGTTTATATTTGGCTTCCACGGGCGTCACTGTCAATGTTTTGGCGAAATCGGCAATGTTCTGATTATCATCGGCGGATAGGTCTTGACCGCTCAGTTCTTTAAGAACAATATCGCGGAGCATGGTTAAATTATTACCGGCCACTTCTAAATTATTCATCACCGGACTGACCTCTTGATCTATTTGCAAAGCATTAAACATTTTCAGGAGCATGTTGTTAACGGCAATCATTTCGTTTAAAGCGGTATAATTCGGATCAACATATGAATTCTCATTCCAGCGCGACAAAGTATCAAGACCCTGACCTTTAAAAATCTGGTTAAGACTGAAGGGCTCAAGCGGCAACTGTAAATTTGTCCAGGCCGCCGCCGCCGTGCCTAAAGCCTGATCGTGCCAAGCCAAGGAGCGAGTAAACAGCGGCGAGTTACTCTTTGGCATTTCTAAATAAGCCCTAACCTGGCTGAGCGTCGTCCAATAATTAGTGGAGTGCCAAACATTAGCCGTGTTTAGTTGGGTCTGTAAATTGCCAACTTCGCGATGGTAATTGGCGTAATTAGTATTTTCACTAAAATAAGAGTTATCACTAATCGAATAAACAAGATTAATCGGATCAAAAACAAAACCATTGCAACGTTTTTTAATACTATAAATTGGACAAAAAGTAATGTTGCTCGCGGGCGGCGTACTGCTTCCTAAATAATCGGTCACGGCCGGATAAGCCAGGTGACTAAAAATATAGTCATTGGGCCAATATGATCCGGCTAAGAGTCGCAAACCAATCTGACTTTTATTAGTCGGGTCACTGCGATCCAAACCTCCCTGGACGGCAGGAAAATTATAAGTCATTATTTTGGCTCGCATTTTCTCTAAATTATCTTTAGCTTGCGCATTGCTGTCGCTAAAAATAGAGTCGAGCTGATAATCAGCGCCGAAAGTCGTCGCTAAGGAATCGCGGTATTGTACGTAGCCCAAGTCTTCGCGTAAACCCTTAAAAAAAGCCATGACTTTATAAATTCTAGCCCATTTATTCTTTAAATCCGGCAGCGATGAAAAATCCTTGGAAATAAAACTGGCGGCAATTAAATTAAGACGCCAATCCGGATAATCCAAAAGGCAATCCGGGCAATTCTTATCCTTATAATTCACCGGCCAAACCGAGTTAAGCCATTTAGTCGTCAAATAAAAATTATTTAATTTAGCATTGGCATGATAGTCAACGGGCACAGTAAAATCCGAATAATTACGGGTATAGAGCAAGACTGGAGATTTAATCTTGGCGTTTGCATCGCGAATTAATTTCTCTTCCCTTAAAACATCGGCTCGTAAATAATCGGGAATGGAAAAAGAAAATTTGTTGGCATCGGCGGCGGTAAACTTTGACACTTCATCAGCCGCCCCTTTCGGCGCAATCTGGTTTGTTCCTGGCTTCATGAGCTCGAGCGCCGTGGCGAAGAAAGCAACCTCTAAACGTTCTCCCTCTAGGAGTGAGTCATTTACGCTACCTAGAGAAGCGAGGCGAGCCTCGTAGCGCGTCTTCGCCGTATTATACATGTCGTTAGTAATACTCCAGAGGTTATCATAAAAAATATTAGCTTCGACATCCTTAAACGTTTTTTTAAGAATACTCTGGTAATAATAAGCGATAAAATCAGAGGAGATAAACATCGGAATCTGCTGCTGGTCTAAATTGGCATACAGAGAATAGAAATCAGTTTTATCAATCCAAGGATTATCAATCACGGCGAAACCGTTATTGTTTAAGCCGCTGAGACCGGGATCAAGATTGAGCTTGCGAGAAACGTCATAATAATTCATGACGTCTATTTTAACATTCAAAGGCAAAGAATAATCTTTAAACTGCGGACTAAAATTATTGTCAGGACTTTTATAAAAATCGGCAAATGATAAATATTCAATCGCTAGATTGGAAAACGAGCTGCTGGCCGCCGTCGAGGTCGCATCGCCTAAATTTTCGAAATTAGGCAGGGTGCCGGTATTGGTCGTGGTCGCCGAATTAGTCGTTGGCGTATTACTTGCCGGCGCTTTTTTCGGCTGTTTAATAAACCAAAAAACAGCGGCGGCTAAAATAATAACGACCAATACTCCTAGGCCAATAATAATTAATGTCTTTTTCCGGTTTGTTTGATTTCCCGAACCGGAGGGACTAGAAGCGTTGGACGAGATAATCGTCGGCTGGTCGGCAAACATAAAATTATTTTAAATATTTATATTTATTTTGCAGATGCTCGGCATAAGTCCGGGCGTAGATAACGATTTTTTTATCCGGCGGCGTTAAAAAATAATTATAATTCGTGGGCGTCGGATAAATCGCGGCCTCGATCGCGAGTTTTCCCGGATTACAGATCGGTCCGGGCGGTAAGCCCGGATATTTATAGGTATTATACAAGGAAGGATTGTCCAAATCTTTTCCGCTATGCTGCGTATTCGTGTCGCCTAAAATATACGATAGAGTCGCGTCGGATTGCAGGGCCTGGCCGATTTTGAGCCGATGCCAAAAAATACCGGAAATTATTTTTGCGTCCTGATCATCGCCGGTTGTGTAATCAAGCGGTGCTTCTTTCTCAATAATCGAAGCCATGGTGATAATCTGATAAATCGTCTTACCCTGCGCCTTAATATCAGAGCGCATCTGCGGCGTTAGCTTATGATCAAAATTATCCAGCATCTTAACGACCACGTCAGTTACGGTCGAAGAAGCATAAATCCGATAGGTGTCGGGGAACAAATAACCTTCTAGACTATAATATTCCGGCTTATCTTTCAAAAAACTAAACTGCGTTGCATAATCTTTTAAGGGCGGCAGGTCCTTGGCGCGGCGATAGTCGACTTGCGGAAAACCGACCGCTTCTAAGAGTTCCTCGCTCTGCCATTTGCCTAGGCTTTCAAAGTACTGTCCGATTTGCCTGTCGGTCCAACCCTCGAGAATCGTAATTGTTTCTTCCGGTTTCGGAATAATTTTCGGCGCAGCTTTATGGCGCGGGAATAACAAACGGCCGCCGACCGAAATCGCTGCAAAAATTATGACTAAAATTAAAAAATACCTAAGCAATTTTTTCATATTAACGTTTAACCGCCTTAATTTTTAAAGCCGCTGCTTTCGCAATCAGTTCGGAACTGGCTCGAATTTTTCGGCCGAGGCCATCAACCATCTTTATTCCTAATTTACGGCAAATCGGATATTCCGGCACGTTCGTAATATTGTGGCGATCGCCGCCGTTAGCAAAAATATCCGGATGAACTTTGGCTAAAGTCTTAATAATCGGAATTTCACCGTTGGCTAATTTATTATTATCAATCGATAAAACAACCTCATCAACATCCCGCAAAGCTTTAACAATTTTCATCCGATCCTGCTCGTTCATGAAGGGCACACGGCCCTTAAGCGCTACCTGCTTATCGTTGTTAATAATAACCACTAACTTATCACCTAATTTCTTAGCTTGATGAATCATGTCGAGATGGCCGACGTGGAGAGGATTAAAATAACCGGAAACAGCCACCACCACCGGTTTTTTAGCTCGCGTTTTAGACAAAGTAATTTTCTTCATAGCGCTTATATTATAGCAAGAATAGGGTCTCGGGACAAACAAAAATAAGCT
>CAIQRY010000014.1 GCA_903874345.1 uncultured bacterium | reverse complement strand
CAAAGAGTTTCAGAAAGATCCCAAGTCCAAAGTTTCCTTTAAAGATGTAGCCGGAGCTAAAGAAGCTAAAGAAGAATTGAAAGAGATTGTTGAATTTTTACGTTTCCCTAAAAAGTTTCATGAACTCGGCGCAAAAATTCCGCGTGGCGTCTTATTATTAGGCGCGCCCGGAACAGGCAAGACCTTACTCGCGCGTTCCGTTGCCGGAGAAGCAAAAGTACCGTTTTTTCATATGTCTGGTTCGGAATTTGTGGAGATGTTTGTCGGCGTGGGCGCGTCGCGCGTTCGCTCTTTATTCCAAAAAGCGAAAAAAACCGCCCCTTGTATTATTTTTATCGACGAAATTGACGCGGTTGGTCGCCGCCGCGGCTCGGGCTTAGGCGGGAGCCATGATGAGAGAGAACAGACCTTAAATCAAATTTTAGTCGAGATGGATGGTTTTGAACCAACACAAAATATTATTGTTATTGCGGCGACGAATCGCCCGGATGTTTTAGATCCGGCTTTGCTACGCCCCGGTCGCTTTGATCGTCGGGTGACAATTGATTTACCAGATTTAAAAGATCGTGAGGCGATTTTACTTGTTCATGCCCGCAAAAAACCTTTAGGCGCTGATGTTAACTTAAAAACAATCGCGGAAAGAACAGCTGGTTTTTCCGGCGCGGATTTAGCGAACATTTTAAATGAAGCGGCGATCTTAGCGGCTCGAGAAGATAAAAAAGAAATTAATAATCTTGATTTATTCGAGGCGATTGAAAAGGTAATGATTGGCCCGGAAAGAAAAAGTCGCGTGATTACGGATAAGGAGAAAAAAATTACGGCCTATCACGAAGCCGGGCATGCTTTAGTCGCGCATTTCTTACCAGGGGCGGATCCGGTTCATAAAGTTTCAATTATCGCTCGCGGTTCAGCTGGCGGCTATACTCTTAAAGTTCCGTCCGAGGACAGACATATGCACTCTAAATCCGAATTTATCGATGAAATTGCGGTACTTCTCGCCGGACACCTAGTAGAAAAAGACGTTTTTGGCGAAGTCACAACCGGCGCAACTTCGGATTTACGTCGCGCCACGGCCTTGGCGCGTAGTCTAATCACCGACTACGGCATGAGTGATGATTTAGGGCCGCGCACCTACGGCGAGAAAGAAGAGATGATTTTCTTGGGCCGGGAAATCCATGAGCAACGGGATTATAGCGAGAAGGTTGCGGAAAAGATTGATGTGGAAATTAGTGGTTTTATGGAACAAGCAACGACGATTGCTCAGAAGATTATTAAAAGCAATCGAACCGAGCTCGAGAAAATAGTTGAGGCCTTACTGGCTAAAGAGACCCTAGAAAAAGAGGAGTTTGACCAGATTGTCGGCCCGAAGCCGGCGCAGGTCTAAGTTGACTAATCAGGGTTTTAGGTTATACTAAATAAGTAAATAATCATTAATTAATATGGCAAATCCTAAAAAGAGAAAAACCCATAGTGGAACTAGAAAAGGTCGTTCCCATTTGGCACTTAAAAAAGTGACTTTGAATAAATGCCCGAAATGCGGTCATGCTTTAAAACCGCACATGGCCTGTGCTTTCTGCGGGTCTTATCGCGGCAAGGCCGTTTTGAAGATTAAGACCAAGAAGACTACTAAAAAGAAATAAATATGTCTAACCGGCATTTAGCGCGAACTATTGCCCTGCAAACTTTGTTTGCTTGGGATTTTAATGGTAAGAAAGCCGAACATTTAGAGGCGTTGATTGCGGATAATTTTTCAAATTTTGCGCCGAGTTTTGATGACGGGGGATTTGTTAAGGACTTAGTCTTTGGCGTAAAAGATCACTTCGAGACAATTGATAAATATATTGTTAAATATGCGACGGAATGGCCGCTCGACCAGATTACGACCGTTGATCGCAATATTTTACGTTTAGGCATTTTTGAATTATTATATACTTTAATCCCGCCGCGCGTGGCGATTAACGAAGCGATTGAAATTGCGAAAAGCTTTGGCGGCGACTCGTCCGGCAAATTTGTTAATGGCGTTTTAGGGGCGATTTATAATGATGAACCGGAAATTAAGAAGCGAGACAACAAAGAAGAATTAGAGGCGTCTAAAAAAGAAGCGGGGTCCGAGACGGTTAATGCCGAAGCGGCGGCCATAGAAGAAAAACCACTTGTGTAATTTTATGGGAGCTAACGATTTAAGCAAACTACAAAAAAGATTGGGCGTTAAATTTAAGAATGACGCCCTTTTAAAGCAGGCGCTGGTTCACCGCTCTTATTTAAATGAGCATCCGGATTTTAATATTGGGCATAATGAGCGTCTTGAGTTTTTAGGCGACGCCGTTTTAGAAATAGTCGTGACGGAATTTTTATATCTTAATTTTACTAAGACGCCGGAAGGAGATTTAACGAATTGGCGCGCCTCGCTCGTTAACGCCAAAATGCTTTATGAAATCGCGACCGAACTCGGCGTGGAAGAATGTTTATACTTATCCAAGGGAGAAACGAAAGATAAGAATAAAAAATCGCGCCAATTTATTTTAGCGAATGCGGTCGAAGCGATTATCGGTGCCATGTACTTAGATCAGGGAATTGAGAATGTTAAAAAATTTATTTTGAAGAATATTGTTTCGAAGCTTGATGATATTTTAAAAAATCAATCTTATTTAGATCCCAAATCGCGTTTTCAGGAAAAAGCCCAGGACGCGAAGGGCGTGACGCCCCATTATCAGATTATTGATGAAGAGGGTCCGGATCACGCCAAAGTTTTTACGGTCGGTTTATATTTAGGAGATGAGCTTGTGACGACGGGCGAAGGCTCTTCGAAGCAGGAAGCGCAGGTTGATGCCGCCGCTAAAGGAATTAAAAAAATGGGTTGGTAAAATAGATAACAAGTTTGGTAATTTTAATCGTATGGATATTAATAATCTTCTTAAGCTCGCCGGTGACAAGAAGGCATCGGACATTCATCTGATTTTTGATCAAGTGCCGGTTTTGCGAATTGATGGCGTACTCTCAGATTTAAATACGCTAATTCCTGATGGTAATTTTACCAAATTAACGGCGGTGGATTTTGAGGAATTTTTAAATATTTTATTAAATCGGGAACAGAAGACCCGGTTTTTTGATAAGCGCGATTTAGATGTCAGTTATCAATTTGATAAGTATCGTTATCGCGTCAATTTTTCTTTTGAAAAATGTAATGTTCGAATTGTCGCCAGAGTAATCAATGAAACAAAACCGTCTTTGGGCGAAATTGGCATGCCGGCCATTGTTAATGATCTAATGAATTTAAACGAAGGCTTTGTCTTAATCACGGGACCAACCGGTTGCGGCAAGTCGACGACTCTCGCCGCTATGGTTAATTATATCAATGATACGAAGAGCTGTAATATTGTCACACTTGAGGATCCGATTGAATATATTTTTAAACCGAATAAAAGTTTAATTTCGCAGCGGCAATTAGGAACGGATATGCTGAGTTTTGCTTCTGGCTTAAAACATGTTTTGCGCCAGGACCCGAACGTCGTCATGCTGGGCGAGATGCGCGATCTCGAAACTATTTCGACCGCTTTGACTTTGGCGGAGACCGGCCATTTGGTTTTAGCGACGCTTCATACTTATAGCGCGGCGCAAACAATTGATCGTATCATTGATGTTTTTCCGCCTCATCAACAAAGTCAGGTTCGCTCCCAGCTCTCCTCGGTTTTAAGCGCGGTTATTTCGCAGCGGCTCTTGCCTGGTAAAAACGGCGGGCGCGTTGCGGCGCGAGAAATCATGATTAATAATAACGCCATTAGTAATCTGATTCGGGAAGGGAAAAGCGCTCAAATTAAGAGCACAATTGAAACCGGTTCGTCCTATGGCATGTCGACCATGGACCATCATGTTAAACAATTGTATCAAGACGGCCAAATTAGCGAAGAAACAGCCCTAGCGCACGTAAGTGATCCAAGAGTTTTAGAAAGCTAAAATTAGGCCATTTTTTGGGGATAAATAGGGGCTTGACATTATTTTTAGAAAAGCTATAATTGTTAACAGTTTTAACAGGGCTGTGAAAGTCCAGAATAATATGCAAAAACAGTTAAGAAATCATCTTAAAAAGCGATTCTAAATAATTGTCTATTTTGCGATTACTTAGAACCGCTCAAAAGCGGTTTTTTTGCGCCCTGCGCACCTTAACAATCAGTTAGAGTAAAGACATTAGATAAAAATGTTAGATATAAAAGCAAATGGCATTTTATCCGAAGTGTATTGACTTCGGGCTGTAATGAAATGCCGACGCACTTTAAGAATAAAAGTGTGGGAAAATCTCAATAAGGGTATATGGTGGATGCCTTGACATAAGAAGACGATGAAGGACGTAGCAGCCTGCGATAAGCTGCGGTGAGGTGGCAAGCAACCTTTGATCCGCAGATCTCCGAATGGGGAAACCCACTTCCTGGAAGAGGAAGAGCGCTTACTTCGGTAAGCGGGAAGACCCGGCGAACTGAAACATCTTAGTAGCTGGAGGAAAATAAAATAATAATCATTCCCTGAGTAGTGGCGAGCGAAAGGGGAGGAGCCTAAACCATTAAAACTGCGAAATCGACTCGGTTCGCCGAGTTAATTTCAGAAGGCGCTGGGGCCATATGTTTTAGCGGGGTTGCAAGACGGTTACGCCTGTTTCCTAGAAAAACGGGGCGAAGTAAAAAAAGATTATTCTTAGTTGAACGAGTTGGAAAACTCGGCCAGAGACGGTGATAGCCCGGTAAGCGAAAAGAATTAACTCTTCGTGGTAGCATGTCTTAAGTAGGGCGGAACTCGTGAAATTCCGTCTGAAGCCAGGTCGACTATGACCTAAGGCTAAATACTTCTTATGATCGATAGTGAACAAGTACCGTGAGGGAAAGGTGAAAAGCATCCCGTTTAGGGAGGTGAAATAGTACCTGAAACCGTATACTTACAAAGAGTCGGAGCCCCGCAAGGGGTGACGGCGTGCCTATTGAAGAATGAGCCAACGAGTTTGTTCTATGTGGCTTACATAATCTCCGCTTGGAGAGCATGTAGAGTGAAAGCGAGGGTTAATAGCCCGTTTGTGCTTCGCTTTCGTCGCGTTATTCATTTAGCGCCTCGGAAGCGTAGCATTCGTCGCATGGACAAGACCCGAAGCCGGGTGATCTAACCATGACCAGGATGAACTTCATCGAAAGATGGAGGGAGGTCCGAACCCATTAGCCGTGCAACACTATGGGATGAGTTGTGGTTAGCGCAGAAATTGTAATCGAACTCGGCAATAGCTGGTTCTCCTCGAAATAGCTTTTGGGCTAGCCTCGAATGTTGACCTCAGGGGGTAGAGCACTGGATGAGGGCGGGTCGCAAGATACCGTCTTCAATCAAACTCCGAATACTTGAGGGTAGAGTTCGGGAGTCAGACTATGGGCGCTAAGGTCCATCAGTCAAAAGGGAAACAGCCCTAATCACAATCTAAGGTCCCTAAATCTAGACTAAGTGTCAAAGGTGGTGTTGTGACTACGACAGTTAGGAGGTTGGCTTAGAAGCAGCCATCCTTTAAAGAAAGCGTAATAGCTCACTAATCAAGTTGTTTCGCGCCGAAAATTTATCGGGGCTCAAGTCTAGTACCGAAGATGTGAACTGTCTAGACTCTTGTTTTTTATCCGCTAGCAAATTTTGCTAGGGGTTCGTGCAAGTCGCGAACGGAAATGGATAGAAGTTAAGAGTCTAGACAGTGGTAGAGGAGCATTCTCTTCAGCGTCGAAGTCACGTCGTGAGGCGTGGTGGAGCGGAGAGAAGGGAGAATGTTGGCATGAGTAGCAAAAAGGCGGGTGAAAACCCCGCCCACCGAAAACCTAAGGTTTCCTGGGCAACGCAAATCGACCCAGGGTTAGTCGATCCTAAGGCGTAATCCGTGTAGTGCGGGTGCAGCCGATGGATGAGCTGGTTAATATTCCAGCACTACTGTTGTTTTCCGATGGGGGGACGCAGTTCTAAAGTTCGAGCGTGTATTGGTTTGCACGTTCCTGGTTTCAAGAAATGGCTTTGGCAAATCCGGGCCACTAATTTCAAGGGACAGGGAAGAGATGAAGCCGCAAGGTGGAATCGATTCGAGTGGCAGAGCTGACTAGAAAAACCTCTAGGGCTAAGGCAACAGTATTCGTACCGTAAACCGACACAGGTAGGTGAGGCGAGAAGCCTCAGGTGTACGAGAGAAACTTCGTTAAGGAACTCGGCAAAACAGCGGCCGTAATTTCGAGATAAGGCCTGCCCCCGCAAGGGGGCCGCAGCTAAAGAGCCCAAGGGACTGTTTATCAAAAACACAGCTCTCTGCTAACTCGCAAGAGGATGTATAGAGGGTGATGCCTGGCCAGTGTCCGAACGTTAAGAGGAGAGGTTAGTCGCAAGACGAAGCTTTGAATCCAAGCGCGGATGAACGCCGGCGATAACTATAATCGTCCTAAGGTAGCGAAATTCCTTGTCGGGTAAGTTCCGACCTGCACGAATGGCTTAACCACTTGGGCACTGTCTCAACGAAGTACTCGGTGAAATTGCAAGACGAGTAAAGATGCTCGTTAACCATAGTTGGACGAAAAGACCCCGTGAAGCTTTACTACAGCTTGATATTGAATTAGGGATACACATGTTCAGAATAGGTGGGAGCCTTCGGGCGCCAGTGAGATACCACCCTTGTCTATTTTTAATTCTTACCCGGAAATATCCGGGGACAGTGTCTGGTGGGTAGTTTGTCTGGGGCGGATGCCTCCCAAAAAGTAACGGAGGCGTTTACAAAGGTCGGCTATCCCGGAATGGAAACCCGGGAGATAGTGTAAAGGCATAAGCCGGCTTTACTGCGAGACTCACCAGTCAAGCAGTTGCGAAAGCAGAACTTAGTGATCCGACCATTCAATATAGGATGGTGGAAGCTCATCGGATAAAAGCTACTCCGGGGATAACAGGCTAGTCAGGTCCAAGAGTCCACATCGACGACCTGGTTCGGCACCTCGATGTCGGCTCGTCGCATCCTGGGGGTGGAGAAGCTCCCAAGGGTTGGGCTGTTCGCCCATTAAAGCGGCACGCGAGCTGGGTTCAGACCGTCGTAAGACAGGTCGGTCTCCTATCCACT
>CAIQRY010000013.1 GCA_903874345.1 uncultured bacterium | reverse complement strand
TATCATCCGGATTAAACTGATTAACGATAACCGCTTTCCCAAACCGTCTCACTTTTTTCAAACTAAGATAGCATAAATTAAATATCCTCCATTTCATACCGCTTATTGTGGAACCATCTTTCCCCAAAAAAAGAGCAATTTTGGCAAAAAGGTTTTCGTAAGCCATTAACAAGGCTACGACATACAAGAATGCTATATATATAAAAGTCATTAGAGGTGAAAAAATAAAGGAGCGCAGATTGTCCACCGTCAGGAGACTGCTGCTATCGCTGATTATTTTAAAAAGCGCGAAAAATATTAGAAAAACGGTGACAGACGACAGAATATAATTACTGATAATCTTAATTGGCGCATATTTTTCCTCTTTTTTAGCCATAGTGCTGATTAATAAGATGCAGCAAAGAACGGGCATAAGAATTATTTCCATCGCAAAACTTAACGTATATAAATTGGCAATAAATTCTAAGATAACCGTCAGCTTCAAGCTATCTTGGATAACTCTTTTAAAATAATGTTCTTCTTGAATAGCTTTATTAATATTTAAGAGACGTAGAGAGGCAAAACCGAAGAGCCAAAAGATAGCCTCTCTGATTTGATGGATATTCCATAATCTAATTTTATAAAGCAAAAACAAAATTAAGAAGAAAAAGAAAAACATCGCTAAAAATGTCGCCAAAATATTTTTTTGAAAAAATGATTTTATAACTCTAAATATTGATAAACGGATATTCTTTTGGCAAAAAGCCCAAACTATAAAAATTAAAAGCCAGGCGATAAAGGCCTTGTCTCTATTATTAAATAAATTCCATAGAAATTGGATTTTTAACATCTTTTTCTAATTTTACAATTAATATTATTAAGCAAGATAAATAATAACTATTGCCTAACTTGTCAAAAAGTGTTATAATACTCTATCCACCAATCCGGCTCTTTCCTTTAACTTATATGTCGCTCCGTGTTTTAGAAGGGCTAGATAAGCGTTGATTGTTGCTGGCTCATCGCTTTGCTCAAGGTTCTTTAGCATCCGACGTTTAGTCGTCGTCCTTAAAACTCTATGCTCCGAAAAATTAACCCAACCTAGGAAATCAAGACCGCTGGCTAGGGTTTTAATAAAAGTTTTCCGGGTGTGCAAGGATAATTTTAAATATTTGTTTAAAAAATTTTCCAACTGCGGTCGTATAGTAATTAATTCATTCTTATTACCGCTTAAAAATACAAAATCATCAGCGTAACGGATATAATACTTAATTTTTAAATCCCGCTTCACAAATTGATCAAACTCGTTCATGTAGACATTAACCAAGAGCTGCGAGGTTAGATTACCCAAAGGCAACCCGACTCCGACTTCGCCTGGGGTATTAAAACTATCTATCACTTGTCCGAATAGCCACAGTAAATCTTTATCACTAATATATTTCGTTAAAATATCTTTTAAAATCTGATGATCGATGCTGGCAAAAAATCTTCGAATGTCGCATTTTAAAATCCAAACCGTTCTCTTGCGATTTTTGGAGACTTGCCCGCTATATTCAGCTAGGCGGCGGATAGCACGATGGGTGCCTTTATCCAAGCGGCAGGAATAAGTATCGCCAATAAACTGCCGGTCAAAATATTGATAAGTTTCCCGGTAAAGCAGGTGGTGCAACAGACGGTCGCGCACAATCGCTTTATGGATATTTCTTGGTTTGGGGTCGGAAATCTTAAAGGCCTGGTAATGGCCGTGCTGATAAGTTTTAGCCTTCAAATCATGGTAAAGATCGAGGATGTTGTCCATGAGCCGTCCTTGAAAGGCGGCGACGTCATGGCGTTTCCGCTTGCCAGCTAAAAATTCTTCCCAAGCTAAAAGCAGGTTGGGAATGGTGATTATTTCTTGATAAGATTTAGTAAATTTTTTCATTATAAAAATTATGAGTACAATTCTCCGGCCGCCGGTGGTGCTCGTTAAAGCTAAAGAAGCTTATAGCCTTTGGTTCCAAACTCTCGCGGATTTTCCTAAAATTTACCGCTATAATTTGGGCGGTAAAATTGAAAATTGCTTTTCCTCGCTTTTAGAAAATATTTTTATCACCGCCTATCTGTCCGGGGACCGGAAAGCGGCCCAACTCTCTATTGCCATCTTAAAGCTGGATAACCTTAAATTCCTCTTGCAACTGGCCTGGGAAAATAAATGCCTTTCTAATATTAAGTACTCTTCTCTCTCCGAAAGCTTGGACGAAGTAGGCCGGATGTTGGGCGGCTGGAGAAAGGGACTGGAAAATAAAACTCCCTCGCCTGAACGAAGGAGAAATACAACAAGTTGCGGGGAAACCACGCGATGACGATACTGACCGTTTAAGACGTTGTCATTCTCAAGGCGATTCACGTTGACGTTCAGACCGTCGGCGTTCACGTTCACGTTGACCACGAAAATGTATGGCGCTCCTTCCCTAACACTGCCGCTCTGACCCGCTCGGAAAGAAACGGCTGAATATTATTCGGGACTTAAAAGTCCGCCAGAACACCATACCAACTTATAAATTTTTTTTTAAAAATATTTTCCCTATTTCGCAAGCCGTGACCGGCGAAAATCTCGAAAATATTTTTAAACGGCCTTGGTCCGCAAGCCGTGACCGGCGGACAAATCAAAACCATGTCTTCATTATACAAAAAAATCCCCCGGAATCCAAGACCTTAGTTTAGAACTAAGAGCAAAGGATCCGAGGGACAAAGCGTCAATACTAAATGGTCTAAGCGACCGAGGGTGTAAGTTGCGGGGAAACCACGCGATGACGATCCTGACCGTCCCCGACGTCGTCATACCCAAGGCGACCCACGAGGACGCGCAGCCCGCCGGCGTACACGTGCACGATGACCACGAAATACTCATAGCCAACCTTGGTTAAGAAGAGGGTGGTATAGCCCTCCTGACGAAGCCAGGTAGGATGTTTTTCGCAAAAGCGAATAATTTGTGCCTGTGTCATGACGAGTTTTTCCAGATCGCTGGAAATGGTTGTAAAAATCTGGACGAATGTTCCGTCGCCCACCATTTCATTTACATCCACCAGGATTTCCTCGGTAGCCGGACCTGGCTTGTTAAGACCCCAGTTCTTGAAATCGCCGTCGATGCCGGACTTGAAAATATTTTTGGCATCAGAGATGTAGGCTTTGCCGTCAGAGGCTTCGATCATCAGATTTTCATGGCAAGAGATAAGCTTTAAAATTGAAACTTTTTCCGGCAAAGGTTGTCTGTTTTTTACGGCTTCGACCATAATTTTTATGGCTTCTTTTGTACTCATGATTACGAACTGCCCGTCTTCCGAGGACAACCCGTTAAATTCTCCCTGGAACTCAACCAGCCGAGCGGCGAGTACGGGGATCTGTTGTTTGGTGATAGGTGCCATTTTTACAGATTTTATTGTTAAATATACATTAACGCCATCAACCCGGCGTAGGGTTTATGCCCAAATTTTGAGCATTAAAACATTATACCATATAATTTATAACCTGTCAAATACGGCCGATTTCCTTCTCAAAAAATCTTTTAACGGCTAAGAAATCAACATTTTTGTTATTTTTGAATTTTATCGGCTCTCGGGCGATATCCTTAAAATAAACCAAACTTTTTAAAACCAAATTTATGTCTAATTCTGGCATTTTTTTACCCGTAGCGGCGAGAATATCTTTTAAAGGAAGCTCCTTGAGAATAAAATACAAATCGATGTAGTCTTTGCTGGTTGCTCGACTGACGATAGCGGATAATTTCATGACTGCGATATCAATAACCGAGGCGATTCTTAGGTTCGGCTCCCCGATCGGCTTTTTCAGTAATTTATATTTATAGGTAAAAAAACTTAATTTAATATTATCATCGATGAAAACTGTCAGGGTATTTTTCTCTTCTTGGACTTTCAGGATCTTATGTCCTTTGAAAATTTCTTTAATGGCCGCGAACAATCTGACAGTATCAATATCCCGCGACGAGAAAAAATCGAAATCAACGCTATCGCGGTGGCCTAACTGCAAGGCTAAACCGGTGCCGCCGGCCAAATAAAAATCAGACTTAAATTTTTTTAAAAGTGGCAGGACGACCAGTCTTTTTTTGTCTAAAATGTTATAAAACATATTGGTGAGAGCTTACTTAGAGCCGGGAAGCTGTAATTTTATTCCGGTCAACCTTTAATAAGAGGGCCCAATAATTCAAGGACTTGGGGCTTAATTCTCCCTTGGCGCCGTAACTAATAACTGTTTTTTTAATCTCCGGGCGGCCGTAAAAATCAAAGAGCCAATCGGTCGCCGGTTTGGTGCCAATATTTAAAACGTTCAGAATTATTCTGGTTTTATCTTTCTTTAAATCTATTTTTTTTAAATCGCTAAACCACAGAAATGGTTGAATTATTTTGGGGAGCATAAAAAATTCATGATAATTAAGCTGATTTATATAAATATTATAGCATTTTTTCCGAAAAAAATCAAAAAAATCCCCTGGAATTAATTGAGCTTAGTTTAGAACTAAGGTCAAAGAATCCAAGGGATAAAGAGTCTAACGGACCAGGAGTTAAGCCGACAAAGGCATAAGTTGCGGGGAAACCACGCGATGACGATACTGACCGTGGAAGACGTCGTCATCCTCAAGGCGATCCACGTAGACGTCCAGACCGTCGGCGAACACGTACACGTAGACCACGACCAGATCATCCTGAGGGTTTTCTTCGTCAATTGGCTTATTCTCATCTTTTTTGATGAGGAAGAATGTGGCGTAACCTTCCTGGCGGAGCCATTCGGGCAGAGTTTCGCAGAATTCAATTGCCTGATTTTGAGAAACCCATTTCTGATTCCATGTACCGGGTAAGGCACGGAAAATATCCATGAATTTGCCATCGCCGATCATTTCGCGTACCTGCACCGGTGTTTCCGGGGTGGCAATACCATGTTTGTTAATGCCCCAGTTGACAAAATCGATGTCGATAAAAGATTTGAAGGTTTTTTTGGCTTTACAGATAAGACGGCTGCCGTCCAAAGCCTTGATAGCTAAACCATCTTTAAGCAGACGAAGAATGCCTTCGTTGACCTTTGGCTTGATTTTCCTTTTCAGGAAATCGTCAAGTTCTTCTTCCGTGGAATTAACTAATTTTTTGAGCGCGCTGTTAAACAGCGACTTTTCGTTCCGAACTCTCTCGATCGTTGCGCCGATGAGTCCGAGACCAGTGTTGTCTGTTGTGTCCATTTTACACCAGTATTTTTTAAATAACTCTATATATTCACCAGCTCTCCCCGGCTGATTTGGGTTAATACTCGATGATTTAAGTATTAAAACATTATATCATAATACTTATTTTATGTCAATATTTTGTCAACAAGTTTGTCCGTCTCCAAAATATATACTATAATACTCAAATGAGACTAAAAAAATTTGTTTTCATTTTTTTAATTGTCGCCTTAACGCTTCCTTCCCTTCTTTTTCCCCTTGTTTCCGAGGCGCAGACCGCAATTGACCCGAATTTTAACCCTAATCTAATTCTGACTGATTCGGACCTTTTGAATTATGGTTCCATGAGCTTGTCTGATATCCAAAATTTTCTGCAGGCTAAAGGTAGTTATCTCGCTAATTATTATGCCCTGGACACCTACGGCGTTAATCGCTCAGCTGCTGAAATAATCTATAACGCGACCCATAATAATTATGACTGCGATGGCGTGACTTTAAGCGATACGCCAACACAGGCCGAGAAAGACTCTAAATGTCTTCATGTCACGACGGTTAATCCAAAATTTATTTTGGTTCTTTTACAGAAAGAACAAGGCTTAATTGAAGACTCGAGTCCGAAACAAAGCGATTTAGACTGGGCAACCGGTTATGACTGCCCGGATAATTGGGTCTGCAATCCTTATTACAAAGGTTTTGGCAAACAAGTAAATAGCGCTGCCCTACAATTTCTCGCTTACATGAATGAGCAGGATCATTATAACTACCAAGCCGGTCAGACTTATGTCGTCAGTAATACGCCGACTCCTTATTGTAACGCTTCAAACCAGACTATGGCCGTTACCCCACAGAATAAAGCCACGGCCGCCTTATACAATTACACGCCCCATGTCTTTAATGGCAACTACAATGTTTATCTTTTATGGAACCGCTACTTCCCGAAGGTGTCTAAGCTTTATCCGGACGGCTCTTTGATCCAAGCTAAAAATGATCCGAATATCTTTCTAATTCAAGGCGGCCAAAAACGCCAGTTCGCGAGCTACGCCGCCTTCGCTTCTCGTTATAACGAGTCGCAGGTTGTTAGCGTTACGTCCGATGATTTAAGTAATTACCCGACTGGCGATTCAATTAAATTCGCTAATTATTCTTTAGTCCAGACCCCGGATAAAAAAATATATTTACTGGTTGGTAATGAAAAACGACCTTTTGCCAACAGTACCGTCTTTAAAAAAATTGGCTTCAATCCGTCTGAGATTGACCAGGCCTCACTCGCTGATTTAACTAATTATCAAGTTGGTAAAGCCATCACCGCGACCTCGACTAATGTTACCGGCGCCTTAATGCAAGATATCAAAACCGGCGGCGTCTATTACGTTGAAAACGGAACTAAGGCGGCCATTACCGATAAAATATTTTTAAGCACTTTATTTAAAGATAAAAAAATAACGAAAGCCACGACTAAAACTTTAAATACTTATACGACCATCTCTCCGGTTTCTTTCCCGGACGGGACTTTGCTTAAGACCGACTCCTTCCCGACAGTATATTTAATATCCAACGGTAAAAAGCGAGCCTTTGCCGATGAAAGTGCTTTTGCTAAATACGGCTATAATTCTAAAAACGTAATTACTGTTTCTTCTAAGCTCCTCTATAATTACGCCCAGGGCGATATAATCCAATAACTCTCGTCACCCCGCGCTTGACGCGGGGTCTCATGAAAAATAAAAAAAGCCTCCAATTGGGGGCTTTTTATTTTGGCGTTAGTGAATTTATTTGCTTAGCCGAGAATATGAAATAATTCCCAAGCAAAAATCAAAATCACGTTGAGGCCGAAACTAAGGATGATTGAAACCGGAGCAAAGACATAGATTTTCCAGGTTTTGGCTTCGAAGCGGTCTTTTAGGAAGTGAGCTGTAATCATCGTCATGACGGAGGCGAAGAAGGCGATAGTAAAAAATTTGGCCGGCGCAGAATTAAAGACGGTCCAGGTCATTGCCAAAGAAACTATCGCAGCGGAAATTATCGGCTTCATATAACCATGATCCCCGTCAAACATCGTGACGAAATAGAGAGCGGCGAGAATAGTCATGGTGGTCATAAATCCGTTTTGCAGGATTGCTTCGTCGCCAATCTCTTTATTATAGTTCGACAGGCCGAGGCAAATCATGAGCAGAACTGCCGGCATCAGAATGACCAGCGCATAAGGCTGGGCTAATCCTTTTTTCTTTTTCATTGTTTCTCTTATTGGTTTACAGAAAATTGTTTAAGCCATAAACGCAGGCGATGTTGAAAATTGTCAACAGGACAATCATTACCTTAGCCCTGGCAGTTTTTAGTCCCCAATCCTCTAAGCGTGCGACCCAGAAGAAGGCAAAAAACAAAACAATGAGAGCGACGATAAAATAATACTGCTTTTCCTCTCTCAAGATTAAAAGGCTTAAACCGCTGGCGGACAGGAGTCCGGTTAGTCCGGCAAAAACGATTTCCGGACGCCAACCGAAGAGACTGATAAGCAAACTAGCTAAACCAGTAATAACCAGGGCGGCCCAAAGATTTTGATCTTTGAGCTCATAAGCGGCCAAGGATTCAGTCAGATAATAACCGCCAAAAAAGATAAGCAGAAAATAAATGACTGCAATAACGGAAATGAAACGAAGTTTGGGTGGTGCTTCCATGTGTTTAATTTTAAGTTTACAAAAGGACGAATTAAAATAATATAACACATCATAAAATTTTTGTCAACTTGCTCTGAGACCTAAAATCATACTATACTGAAAATACCTAAAAATACGAAAATTATGGCTTTAATTAAGACTAGCCTCCTGCCCCATTCCCCGTTACTCATCCCGGAAATTGGCCAGGCTAACCACAATTTCTTAGCCAAAACCGTGGCCGCTTATAAGCAGATTGGCGCTGACTTAAAGGCGGCTGGCCTGGAGACTTTGATTGTCGTGAGCCCGCACGGCGTTTTGCAAGATAGCAGCTTTACCTTAAATGTTGCCCCTACGATGGCTATTGACCTTAAAGATTTTGGCTTTATTCCAGCCAAAACAGTTTTTACGGGCGACGCTCTTTTAGCTGATCAAATTACGCAAGCCGTCCGACCCGACTTCCCTTTACAGCTCGTTTCCGAAGCGACCCTAGACCATGGCAGCGCCATTCCTCTTTATCTTTTTAAGAGTCTCGTCGGAGATTTTAAAATAATTATTCTGTCTCCGGCCGGCGTATTAAGTTTAGAGGAACATCTGAATTTCGGTAAGAAGTTGGCCGAGGTAATTAAAACGAGCGACAAAAAAATTGCCGTGCTTGCTTCCGGCGACCTGTCGCATCGTTTAAAACGAAAATCTCCGGGCGGTTACTCGCCCAAGGGCGCGAAGTTTGATAATAAGCTAATTGAATATTTAAGTGATCCCCTGACGGCGGCGGACAATATTTTAAAAATGGATGCGAAGCTGATTAAAGACGCCGGCGAATGCGGTTTAAGACCACTCCTAATTTTACTCGGTATTTTAAGCGACCAGAGTTGGCGGCCGGAAGTCATGGCTTATCAGACCGACTTCGGTATTGGCTACTTAAGTTTAGATTATAAGCTTTAATATGGCGGAAGATAAATTCCAATCCTTAGGTGATATTCTTAAGGTTAAAAAAACCATCAAGCCGCCGGCCTACCCCTGGCAGGATTTAGCCTTGCGCGTCATTAAGGAATTAGGTATTCCGAACTTTAAGCGCTCGGCCGTTTTTAAAGCCTGCAAAGAAAAACCAGCGCACGAAATTGAAATCGCTTTAAACGATACCAAGGAACTGGTTAAAACCGGTTCAACCTGGAAATATTTTTTCAAAATCATCGATCAAAAAAAATAAATATGCCTAAACAATTACCCATAATTCTACATCCGAATTCCCTCCTCCGTCAGAAATCCGTTGAGGTCGATTTAGAAATGATTAAAAGTCCGGAATTTCAGGGGCTGCTTTTGGATATGGAAGAAACCATGAAGAAGAAAGACGGCGCCGGCTTAGCCGCGCCGCAAATCGCGAAAAATATTCGCGTCATTGTTATCTTTCATGACGAAAAAACCATTTTCTTAATTAACCCGAAAATTACTTCTAAATCCTGGGCCCGCGAAATTGAAGAAGAAGGTTGCCTCTCGGTCTTAAATGACAAAGGCGAAATCATTTACGCCCCGGTTGAACGACATAAAAAAGTTTCCTGCGTTTATCTGGATGCTCAGGGCGCCAAACAAAAAATCCGCGCGGAGAAAATCTTAGCGCGAATTATACAGCATGAAGTCGATCATTTAGACGGAATATTATTTATTGACCGAATCGTGAAGAATAAAAAATAATATTAAGGAGAAAAATATTCCCCGGGTCGCCACTAATTTCTTTTATTTTTTCTTCCCCAGAAAATTAACCATAAAAGCCAAATAAGACCGAGCCCTAAAAGCGTCCAAGAAAGTTCCCGATAATATTTTAGGAGGAGAGCTTGATTAGAACCTAAAAAATAGCCAAGCGCGGTCAAAATACTAACCCATATTGCCGAACCCGCCGCCGTATAAAAAATAAAAGAACCAAACGGCATTTTCGTAAAACCAGCCGGAATTGAAATCAAATGACGGGCGACCGGGATGAGCCGGCTGAAAAAAGTAGCCGCCGACGCATTTTTTAAAAACGATTCTTCGACGGTCGCAATTTTCTCCGGTGTGATGAGTAAGAAGCGCGCGGCTTTAGTTCCCGCGAGACGATAAACTATGGGACGGCCGAGCCACCAGGATAAAAGATAATTAATAGTCGAGCCTAAAACACTACCGACGACTCCCGCTAGAATAACCAAAAAAACATTAAGATGACCCAGGCTCGCTAAATAACCCGCCGGCGGCATAACGATTTCCGAGGGGAGCGGGATGAAAGAACTTTCAATCGCCATTAAAAGACCGATTCCAAAATAATTCAGGCCGGCCGTAAAATTTAAAATCCAATTAGCGAGAGAGATTAACATATCTCCAATATAAAGCAATTTGCCCCTTATGTCCACCGAGGAAACAAAACCATTACGCGTTATTTTCATGGGCACGCCCGACTTTGCCCTCGAAGGTTTGAATCGCTTAGCCCAAGCGACGGATTTTAAAATTGTCGGCGTCTATACGCAGGCCGATAAACCCGTCGGTCGCGCGCAAACCATTACCCCGCCGCCGGTCAAAGTCATGGCCAAAAAATACGGCTTTAAAATAATTCAACCGGCGAAGATAAAAACCGAGATTGAAACGATCCGCGACTTAAAGCCCGATTTAATTGTCGTGATTGCTTACGGTAAAATAATTCCTCAAGCAATTTTAGATCTCCCCACTTATGGTTGCATTAATGTCCATGCTTCTTTACTTCCGAAATACCGCGGCGCTTCCTGTTTAACCGCTCCGATTTTAAACGGCGACAGCGAAACCGGCGTGACAATTATGAAAATGGACGCTGGCCTTGACACTGGCGGAATCTTACGGCAAGCTGAGATGAAACTCGACGGCCGAGCCAATTTAGAAACTGTTCATGATGCTTTGTCGGCTCTGGGCGCCGATTTATTAGTCCCGACCTTGCGCGACTATGTCGCTGGAAAAATTAAACCGCAAGCGCAAGACGAAACCCAGGCGTCGTATGTTAAAATAATTAAGAAAGAAGATGGCCGAATTGATTGGACAAAACCAGCGACGGAAATCGAACGAATGATTCGTGCTTATAATCCTTGGCCCGGAACTTATACCGAACAATCAGAAAAAATTTTAAAGATAATCGAAGCGACGCCGGAAATTTTAAATACCAATAGCCACAAGCCCGGCGACTTATTTATCGCCGAACACGCGCTAGCTATTCAGTGTGGACAAGGCGCTATTGTTATATTAAAATTACAACCAGCGGGTAAAAAAATCATGACTGCCCAAGAATATTTGAGCGGGCATAAAATTTAGCGACTGACCGAATGGTCCCTTCGTCTAACGGTTAGGACGCCAGGTTCTCATCCTGGTAACAGGGGTTCGATTCCCCTAGGGACTACAAATTTAAAAAGACATGTTTGATGCATGTCCTTTTAATTAACTGTAAATTATTTTTTCGCCTCAGCTAGTTCTCTTTGACGATCATTCAGCCAATTATCCCAAGTGGCTAAATATTGAGGGAAAATCATTTTGTTTTCTACAATGTAATTTAACCATTCTTCAGCGGTTTGAACATCGTTCTGAAGAGCGTTTTTGAAGCCTTTAGTATCAGCGAAGCCAAATTTTTCTTTTAATTCAGCTTGAGCTTCTTCCTTGGTGCGGTGTTCCATTTTTTCCAAAGAGCCATCATCCTTTAAGCTTTTATAAAGTTCGATATCTGTCTGGCGGTCGTTTAACCAGGAATCCCATGTGGATGCGTATTGAGGAAAACTTTCTTTGTTTTTTATAATGTAGTTTAGCCACTCCTCAGCTAATTCAATTTTGCCTTGTTGTAATGCCAACTGAAAGTCTGAAGTTTTTCTCAGCCCGAATTTTTCGATTAATTCTTGCTGAGCCTCTTCTTTAGTTCTTTTTGTTTCCATTTTTTCCTCCGGTTTTTGTTGATTTATAAAAGAATTTTCACTTGATTTATTTTCAAATAATCCCATAGTCTTGTAATTAAGTTTATTTATCAAACTATATTGTCATTTTAACATAAATTGACCAAAAAATAAACCTATCCTATTTTATCTTAGAATTCCCGTCCATTCCTCAATTTTCCCAATAATTTTAAAAATATGGTAAAATAATATTAATGCCTCCTCTAAATCAAAATTCATTTGACGCCAAAACTATCGCGGATTTTTTAGAAATCTGGCTGACTAATGATTTTCTGCCGGAAACGGAAAATAAAATTTTCTCTCATTATTACCGTAGTTACAAAAAAAGATTCAATAATTATTTAAAAAATAATTATAACGAGCAGACTAAAGAACTATTGGAAATCGCCGCCAAAATCGACCGACCGAAAATCCTAGAAATCGGCGTCGGCTGCGGAACGGAAGCGCTCTGGCTCGCCCTCAAGGGCTATGATGTCTCTGGTGTCGATATTGATGATGATTTACTCTCCGTCGCTCGCCGCCGCCAAGAATTATTAGAAACCGCGCGCGGCCAAAAAATATCTTGTACGTTTATTAAAAAATCGCTTCTCGAAATGGACGCGACTAAAAAATTTGATATCATCTGGCTTGAGCAAACCCTACATCATCTTGAACCGCGCCAACCGATGCTGGATCAGATTGTCCGATTGTTAAAACCAAACGGTTATCTGATTATTTCCGAAATTAACGCTTATAACCCCCTGAACCAATTGCGTTTTTTCCTATTTCGCGGTTTTAAGACCGTGATTAATTATAAAGGCCATCTCTTTGGCAACGAAAGAATTATTTTTCCCTGGCGCTTAAAAAAAGAATTCAAAAAGAGAGGCCTTAAAACCCTGAGTCTCCGTTTCTTTCGAATCCTTCCTAATAAGCGTATTACCGAGTACCTTGGTTTTATCGATAAATTAATTCC
>CAIQRY010000012.1 GCA_903874345.1 uncultured bacterium | reverse complement strand
TGTTTAAGAATAAAAAATTTATCTTGGGCGGTCTCGTAATTCTAATTATTCTAATAATTATTATTATCGTTTTATTTGTCAAAAAAGAAGGGAATAATTCCGCCGAAGAAAATAACCGTTTGAATATTGATGCCGCCCGGGCGCAGACTTATGCTACGCCGCCGAAACCAAGCTTGGCCTCGGATGACAAAATTTTTGGCTCCGCTCAGGCCGCGCTAAAAATTTTTGTTTATGAAGATTATGCTGATTTATATAGTTCACGCTTGGCCGATACTCTTGATCAGCTGCGCTTAGAAAATGGCGATCAGCTAGCAATTATTGTTCGCCCCTATATTTCCGCGACTAATAATTTATCTGCGCCAGCGGCCGAAGCCGTCGCTTGCGCCGGAGAGCAGGAGAAGTGGAAAGAAATGCGCGCCCTATTATTTGCCCAAGTTAAGGCCGGTCACTTAGCCTTAGCGAATTTTGGTTCCTATGGCGAACAGATTGGTTTAAAGCTTAATGATTTTGGTACTTGCTTGACTAAAAATCAGAAATCAGAAAAAATAGAACAGTTGACGGCCGCGCCTAAGGAATATGGCGTTATTGGCGCGCCGACTATGTTCGTCGGTTCCGAAATTATTTTAGGCGCACGGCCCTATGAAAATTTTACGGATAGTAATGGCGATAAGATTGAGGGTTTAAAAACCGTAGTGGAAAGATTATTAAAATAAGTTCGGCGAGATAAGCCCGCTTCGCGACGCGAAGCGAATTGGAGAGTTCGCATAGTTGGTCTAGTGCGCAGACCTGGAAAGTCTGTATGTCGCAAGGCATCGAGGGTTCGAATCCCTCACTCTCCGCAGTTTGTCAATATCGTGATTTTCAGAACAATTAGCTATGGTTTCAAAGGGTTCTTTGAAACTAACCTTAGCTAATTTTTTGTTGTCTATTGTCGAGTTCCAAAGTAGCTTAGAGAGTATTTTTCTTTTGTCATCCAAACTAACTTTCAAAAACGCTTTTTTCTGCTTTTTAGGGCTTAAAAACAATTCTTTCGTGAGTTCCAAGTCTTTTTCTGTTAAGGTAACTTCTTGCTCATTCTCTAGTTTTTCTAGAGCTTCATTGAAACATTTAATTTCTGCTTTAATAGTTTCTTCTCGAGCCTCGTAAGCTTCTTTAGTAATCGCTTTATCAAGTAATAGATTAAACAATTCTTCTTTCCTATTTTCTTGTTTTTTAATTTCATCAAGTAAATTATTTCTCGCTTCTAAATATTCTCGTCTATCCGGATTATTATTAATTAATAATTCTTTGCTGTTTTCATGCATTCTTTCTATTTCATCTTCATCGATCAATAAGCGATCAAAGACTCCGGAGAGGGCACTAATCACTTCTCCCTCTTTTAGATAATGATTATGCTCGCTACAACCCCCTCGACTATTAGTGCAGTAATAATAAACATACTTTTTCTTTTTACGGGAAGCTGTTAAAAGACAACCGCATTTTTCACAGGTCATTAAACCCCGAAAATGAAAGAATGGTTGTTTCTTTTTAGGATGCAGTTTCAGCCCCATTACTTTTTGACAGTCATTAAATAGTTTTCTGGTAATTATGGTTTCATGCTTGCCCTCATATTCTTTATCGTGAAATATCATAGTACCACAATAGAATGGATCCTTAAGTAGTTTATATATTTTACTCTTATGATATTTAATATTACTTCTGCTTCTAAAACCTTCCTTAAACATTTGATTAGCCAATTCTTTCATTGTGTAATTACCGGTAGAGTATAGTTTAAATATCTTTTTGATATATCGAGCTCGAACTTTATCAACGGAGATTCCGCCTTTCCCGTCATTTAAATAACCAATGGGCGCAAAGTTCGGCCACAACCCTTTTTCTATTTTAGTTTGTATTCCTCTTTTTACGTTCTTACTCAAATCTAAAATAAATTGATTAGCCATTGAACCCTCAATATTTAATAGCAGGACATTATCGCTCGGGAGGTATTGCCTATCGCTCGTCTGGATAGCCTTTATTCGTCCCTGTTGGAGTAGCCATTGAATCTTTCCGCTATCAATCGGGTTTCGACTCAGCCGGTCTATTTTCCAGCAGATTATGCCATAGTCTTCCTTGGCATCTTCCAAGAAATTAATCATCTCTAAAAATATTGGCCGATTGTTTGGCAACTTAGCCGACTTACTTTCGGTATAGACCAGATCAATGGCTAGCCCTAGATTAGTGGCCATCTTTTTCATCTCCCCAACTTGGCTTTCAAGAGAAAGGATTTGCTTGCTCTTGTCTTCCGAGGACTTGCGAGCGTATAAAATGTATTTCATATATTTCTAATTAGAAGTTCTTTTAAACAAGGATAACCTTTAAATAGTGCTTTTATTTTGTTTAATCTTAGTAGGCGCGGTCTGGTGTGTGCGTATAGTCAAGTTAATTATATAGGGGGGACCAGACCGGACTTCTAGTCTCAAATCTCACTTGCCGGCCGCCATTTCCTTTTTCGGCTCCCCGAGGGATGCCGCCAAAAAAGGAAAAACGGCAGCAGCCGGCCAATGTTTTAACCTTATCAGGACATAGTTAAGAAAAGTTATTGGCCGTTTCTCTTAACTATCTAAATTTACCCAATTTATTGGTCTTTTTGTTAATATGTTTACTTAATTACTATATATGATAAGAGTTCTGAAAAGTTCTGGTACCATTTTTCAGAATAGGACAGTTATAATCATTTTATTGGTTTTTTGGAGCATATTTCCCAGAATAACGCCTTAAGCTTGACAAATATTGACTATTTTAGTATAATATATAGTTATAATTGTACTTTCAAAAATAAGGTTAAATTTGATTAATTACCAAGGTCGTCTATTAAAAGGCGGGTTTAGTAATTAATCAAATAATTATTAATCTTTAAAAAAAGAAAAATGGAAGACAATAAATTAATTATAGATTTAGATTCTAGCCCGTATTTACCAGATAGCTGGAATATGATAATAGAGCAACATTTGGAGCAGGGGCAATTAAAGATTAACTCTAATGAAATTTTCACCCTTCTTTCGGAAAAATCAACAAGAGCAATAATCAATGGAAGCTTTGTACAGAAGGGCTCAGTAGGATGGAATGGTTTGAATGCTAATTTTTTAGATTATTTATTGGCACATCCTGAGCTTATTCCCACAAAAGACTTAGCGGTCAGAAGTTCTGGTTTCCGTGACGTTTATTTTTGGGGAACGATTTATCGTCACAAAGTTGACAATGGCCTATGGGTTCGCGTCTTAATAGATTGCGCTGGCCGTGCAACTTGGCGCTGGGGCTATATAACTAAAGATTGGGGCAAAGAAGTCCCCGCTAGTCTTAGTGACCCCCGTTTAAATTATCTTCATTAAGCATTGAAAAACGTTGAAAGGAAGGTCTAGCAATAGCCTTCCTTTTTTATTAATCCAAAGCTATAATATTGATATCAGCGTTATTAATAACCTTTTAATATAGTGCTAAAGAAATTAGTATCGATTTGTTTTTATGTTGCAAATATTTGTAGATGAATCTGGAGATTTAGGCCTTAATGAAGGTTATTTTGTTATTGCAATGCTTGTGGCGCATGATCCAAAAAGATTAAAGAACTTAGTAAAAAATTATTGTGCAAAAAATAAACTTGACGAAATACATGCATTTAAGTTGCCGTTTGTTGAAAAACAGGATTTAATAAATACGTTAACAAAGCAGGCCGATTATAATGTATCTTATATAATTGCCGATAAAATGATGATAACAAATAAGGAATTGTTTAAGAGTAACAATCTATTGTTTAATTATTTATTTTCTTTTTTGGTTAAAGATGTTATAAAAGCGAATACCGATGATATATTTATTTACTTAGATAATAGAACTCAAAAAGTATCGTCAATAAATTCTTTAAGAGATTATATAAAACTAAAAGCATTGACTGATTGGGGGTTTACCAAGGAACTTAGGATTGAATATCATGATTCTAAGGTGTGCAAAACCGTTCAAATGGCTGACCTTGTGGCTAGCTGCATAAGGAGGAAATATTTTCATAAAAAGTCTGATTTTTATGATAAGTTACATATCGTTAAATCGATAAAATTTCCAAAAACAACTTTTAGAGCATCTATTTGATTGTTTTTAAAATGTATGATATAGTATAAGTACTTAAGTCCCATAGGGAGCTTTGTTGAGTAAGTGGCGTGTGTCGTCATCGAACTATGGGCAGTATAAGAACACCCTGCGGGGTGTTTTTGCTTATCAATTATTAATGTGCTTTCCAATAAGGTACCAAGCTCTCCGCATAAAAAAATTACAGTATAAAATACTGTAATTTTTTTATTTGTCGAAGGGGATTCGAACAGGATTGCAGTGAGCTAGATATTTGCCAGTAGGCAAATATCGCAGCGAACGATCGGCAAGTATCCGGGGGATGCTTGCCGCAATCCCTGGACAACGAATGAGCGAGCGACGGCGAGCGAATGAGGCGGAAATCCCTCACTCTCCGCCAAAGCTTGACACTTGTATTTATCTATGTTAGAATAGCTAAGCAATGATATCGTGTCTCAAAAAGTAGTCGATTTTTAAAACTCTTTATTAAGTTGCAATCTTAAAAAAACTAAGTCTAAAACTCTTATGACTGGTACTATTAAAACTTTAACCGATAAAGGTTTTGGTTTCATTAAAGCCGAAGGTCAAGAAAAAGATTTATTCTTTCACAGCAATTCATTAGTTTCTGTTCAGTACAATGAATTACGCGAAGGCGATGCGGTTTCTTTCGAAATCGAGGACTCTCCTAAAGGAAAGAATGCAGTTAACGTACAACGCGCTTAACATCTTACTTGAAACAAAGTCCCGCCCCATTTTTGCGGCGGGATTTTGTTTAAGGTAAAATGGCTAATTAATTTAATAATCATTAATAATTTATTATGAAAGATTTTAATCGAGGAGGTGGTAGTTTCGGACGCCGGGATTCCCGCGGCGGCGATTCGCGAGGTCGTGACTTTGGTCGCGGCGGGGACAGAGGCGGTCGACCGGAAATGCATAAGGCAATTTGTGCCGATTGTGGTGCGCCTTGTGAGGTACCGTTTAAACCGTCGGGTGACCGGCCGGTTTTATGCAGCAATTGTTTCAAGGGCAAAGACGGTGGTTCGAGCCGGGCGAGCGGTCGTGATTTTTCGCGTCCGAGCTTTGGTGATCGCAAAAGTTTTGGCGATCATAAACCGATGTTTAAAACTATTTGTGCGGAGTGCGGTGCGCCGTGCGAGGTACCGTTTAAACCGAATGGCGAGAAACCGGTTTTATGCAGCAATTGTTTTGCGCAAGGTAAAGAGAATGGCCATAGCCATGGCGATCACTCTTCCCACGACCATTCGGCGCATGACCACGCACCAAGAAATAGCGCACCGGCCAGTGATCAGTTTGCCGTGGTTAACGCTAAACTCGATAAGATTTTAAGCGCTTTGCGTTTAGAATTAGATATCGAGCCGAAAGCGGCGCCTAAAGCGACTACCAAGAAAGAAGAAATTAAAAAAATAGAAATTAAGAAGGCGGATCTAAAAATTTCTACGCCGAAAGTAGTTGCGCCGAAAGCCATGCCGAAAGTAGTGTCGAAGGCGGCCGCGAAAAAAGTCGTCAAAAAGAAAATTAAGAAATAAAAGCCTATGGCGGAGGAAGTCGTCTTAAGATTCGATGAGGTAAAATTCGAATATCTTCATAAAAAGCCGATTTTAGATCAGGCTAGTTTTAGCTTACGCCGCGGCGCCAAAGTGACTTTAATGGGTCAGAACGGAGCCGGGAAGAGCACCATCTTCGGCTTGATTAAAAAGGAATTAAAACCGCAAGCCGGTCAAATTTCCGTGGCGCCGGGCGCGACGATTGGTACGGCGCGCCAGACCTTGGCGCGCGCTGACGCCGGTCTCACGGTCGAACAATATTTTTCCCAAGGCTTTGAAATTGTACCGGGTAATATTCGAAGCCGCATTGCCAAAGCCTTGGATGCGGTTAATTTCGATATTCCGCTTGACCGTAAAGTCGGGGACTTATCCGGCGGGCAGCAGGCACGTCTTCTTTTGGCGCATTCTTTGCTGGAGACGCCGGATATTCTCTTGCTTGATGAGCCGACAAATAATTTAGATAAGGACGGTATTGATCATCTGATTGGTTTCCTCTTAACCTATGACAAAACCGTCATGGTTATTTCTCATGACGCCGATTTCTTAAATTGTTTTACGGAGGGCGTTATTTATCTTGATAGCTTTACTCATAAAACCGAGATGTATGTCGGTGATTATTATTCCGTGGTTGAGCAGATTGAGCGTCGCGTCGAAAGAGAGCAGCGCGAAAACGCGCAGCTCGAGAAACAGATTAAGGATAGAAAAGAAAAAGTAAATTTCTTTGCCCATAAAGGCGGCAAGATGCGTAAGCTGGCGCAGAAGATGAAAGAAGAGACCGAAGAACTTGAAGAAAATAAAGTCGATGTGCGGCGGGAAGATAAAACGATTCGCGCTTTTACTATTCCGGCGCAAGAGATGGTTGGCGAAATCGTCAGTTTAAAGAAAATTAAGATTATTAAAAATCACGAAGCCGTTTTAAAAGATATTGATAAGAGTTTACGTAAGACTGATCGCTTGTTGGTTATCGGTCCGAACGGAATTGGTAAAAGCACTTTACTCCGTTCGCTCGTGGCCGGAAAACAGAGCGGCCAGAAGATTTTAGCGGGAGTCAAAGTCGGTTATTATAGCCAGGATTTTGCTAATCTTGATTTTAACGAAACCGTGTTTGAATCTTTAAAAAATAGTTTAGCCGATGGTTTAGGCGAACCGGAAATGCGTTCCGTCGCGGCCGGTTTTTTAATTACCGGCGATCTGATGGGGCATAAGGTCGCGGATTTGTCGGAAGGGCAGAAAGGTCTCTTATCATTTGCCCGCTTAGTTCTAATGCAGCCCGGACTTTTGATTTTAGACGAACCGACCAATCATATTAATTTCCGTCATCTGCCGGTTTTAGCCGAAGCGATTAACGATTATAAGGGAACGATTATTATGATTAGCCATATGCCCGAATTCGTTGAGAAAATTCGTTTTACGGAAGAATTAGATTTACGAAAAATTTAAATTTTGATGGTTTGATAATATTGTCGATTTATAAACACAGCGCCGTCTCCGCGGAGTTGTTTTTTGTTGTTTAAAGTTGTTTTAGAGTTGTGAGTCGTAATTATTTAGTTTATGAGCTAATATTAAGCGTTTTTTATTTTAGCAGATTTTATCTTAAGTTTATCAAAATCCGATGGAGAGGAAGAAGAAATTTTGTTATACTAAGAGTAGCTAATTAGTTTATAAATTTTATAGAAATATGAGTATAAAGAAATCAATTGCCATTTTTGACAATGAACCGGTTCGACGGATTTGGTTGGATAAAGAAGAAAAATGGGTATTTAACGTTGTGGATGTGATTAGGGTTTTGACAGATAGTCAAGATGCGCGTAACTATTGGAAAGTCTTGAAAAGCCGTTTAAAAGAAGAGGGTAATCAGTCGGTTACAAATTGTAACCAACTGAAATTTTTAGCTCGAGACAATAAGTATTATTTAAGTGACGCGGCTGATGTTGAAACTATTTTTCGTCTTATTCAGTCCATACCTTCACCTAAAGCTGAACCATTTAAACTTTGGTTAGCCAAAGTTGGCTATGAGAGATTAAGAGAAACGATTGATCCGGAAATAGGGATTAATCGTTCTCGAAAAAATTGGCAGGCGATGGGACGTTCTAAAACCTGGATAGAAGAGAGGATGCGCGGTCAAGAGATTAGAAATAAGCTGACTGATTATTGGGCTGATCATAAAATATCGCAAGAAGAAGAATTTGCTAGACTGACTAATCTTATTCATCGGGAATGGAGCGGTGTTAGCGTTCAGGAACATAAAACTTTAAAAAACTTAAAGGGCCATAATTTACGAGATAATATGACGGACGCGGAACTGATTTTTACTTCGTTAGCCGAATTATCAACCCGTCATATTGCGGTTAAAGACTTAGCTATTGGTTTTAAGGCTAATGCCCTTTCGGCTAAACAGGGTGGCAGTATGGCGGGGCGAGCTAAAAAGGATTTTGAAAATGTGACAGGATCTAAGGTAGTATCCCGTAATAATTTTTTAGGATTAAAAGAGAATAAAAAAATTAAAATATTA
>CAIQRY010000011.1 GCA_903874345.1 uncultured bacterium | reverse complement strand
GCGATTCCAAATTTAACTCATCCTGACGTGGTGGCTAGCGCTAATGAAAATGATAATCCGGTCTTAGAAACAATAGGTAAGATCCCGACCTTTAAATTTACGCCCTTGGACCACGTTGCTCTCGCGGAAAAATTAGATTTGATTGATTTTGAGCGCGCAACGAAAGTTTCTGGCGCCAAATTTTATTTCTTAAAAAATGAGTTAGCGCTCTTAGAGTTCGCTCTTATCCAGTATGCGCTCGAAATAGCGCTCCGTCACGGTTTCACCCCATTTACCACGCCGGATATTGCCAAAACTGAGGTCGTGGAAAACATGGGATTTAATCCGCGCGGCGAATCGACACAGGTTTATAATCTTGGTAATGGCGAAAATGCTAGTTGTTTAATCGGCACCGCTGAAATTACCTTGGGTGGCTTACATAGCGAAGAAGTTTTTGAGATGAATGATCTACCTAAAAAATATATTGCCGTGTCACATTGTTTTAGGACTGAGGCCGGAAGCTATTCGAAATTTTCTAAAGGCATTTTCAGGGTGCATCAGTTTACAAAAATTGAAATGTTCCAATATGTCTTACCGAACAATGCGGAAAAAGCACATCAGGAATTACTTGATATTGAAAAAGAAATCTTTACCGGCCTGGGTCTGCCTTTTCGCGTCATTGATCACTGCACCGCAGATTTAGGTGGCCCTTCTTATCGCACTTTCGACCTCGAAGCCTGGATGCCGGGTAAACCTAATCAGGCGAGCGGTTTTGGTGATTATGCGGAAGTAACCTCGACGTCAAATTGCACTGATTACCAAGCTCGTGCCCTAAATATTAAATATCGCGCGGCGGACGGTTCGAAAGAGCTCGTTTATACTTTAAACGGAACGGCTATCGCCATCCCGCGTTGTTTAATCGCTATTTTAGAAAACTATCAGCAGACAGATGGCTCGGTTATTATTCCTAAAGTTTTAAGATCTTATCTGCCGAAAAAAATATCCGTTATTAAACGAAGCTAACATGAAGCGCTTTGCCTGGCTGTTTCTAATTATCATCTTTTTTTGCCCGCTCGTCAGTCGCGCGGCGCTTTTAAAACCGAATTATCCGCGACTCGCCAATTATTTTTTGAAGTGGCAGATTTCTGACGTGGAAGCGACGCAACTGGCTAAATGGGACGTTCTAGTCTTAGATATGGAAGTGGCCAAGAATAGTCCGGCGCAGCTTCAAAAAATTAGGCTGCTCAATCCGCGAATTATTATTTTAGCCTATGTGACTTCGGAAGAAATTGTCGATAAGGCTAATGAATACAACCAAGCGAGTATGCGTCAGGACTTGGCTAGTCAGATTATTGATGGTTGGTATTTAAAGGACGCCTCTGGTCGCAAGATTTCCAATTGGCCCTATACTTCCATGCTTAATTTAACGGACGGGGCAGCCTTAAATAATAATGGTCAGCGTTTTAATGATTATTTGCCAAGTTTCGTCGCTCAAAAAATTCAAGCTACGGGTTTTTGGGATGGGGTTTTTTATGATAATACCTGGGGCGATATCAGTTGGCTTAATAACGGTAATTTAGATTTGAATAATGACGGCGTCATAGATAGCGCGACTAAGGCGGACAAAATGTGGTCGGATGGTTTTAAAAAAATGTTAGCCAAGACACGAGAATTAACCGGCAATGATTTTATTATTGTCGGTAACGGTCGGGTTTATTACGGTTACCAAAGTTTTCTTAATGGGATGATGCTCGAAGATTTTCCGTCGGCTTGGGAAAGTAACGGTAATTGGGTCGGCTCTTTAAACACTTATTTAAATTTACCGGGATCAAATGTTTATCCGCAGACCTCAATTATTGATACTTTGGATAAAAATCAAGAAAATTATCAACATTTTCGTTTTGGTTTAGCGAGCGCTTTATTAGGTGACGGTTTCTATGGTTTTGATTCCGATATCTATAACCATGCTCAAACTTGGTGGTATGACGAATATAATGTTAATCTAGGCCCGGCGCAGAGTGCGGCTTATAATTTATTGTCGACGACGACTGAAGTAAAGGCTGGTTTATGGCGCCGTGATTTTAAGAATGGTTTAGCTTTAGTTAATTCAACCAATCAGAAACAAAACTTTGTTTTTTCTAAAGAAGACTTAGAAAGAATAAAGGGCACCCAGGCCCCTCTGATTAACTCCGGTGAACGGATTAATTATATTGAATTAGCGCCGCAGGACGGCGTTATCCTGCTCAAAAGAACAACCGTTATCCAGAATAGCCCTTTTTTAAATGGTTACTTCTTCCGTGTTTTTGATTTAAACGGCCAGCAAGTTAAAAATAGTTTCTTTTCCTATGCGGGCGGTTATCCGGGCGGAGCGTCTTTAATTTTAACGCCGGGGACAGAAGACCAAGTGACTAGCCTGGTGGCTAATCGCGGTCAGGTTGATTTATATGAAAATGGTCGTTCCATTCTTAAGTTAAAGCCATATAATAATTTATTTAAAAACCAATTAAATTTGGCGGCGGAAATTGTTGATAATTCTTTTCAAAAGATTGTGACCGGACCAACGGCCGGCGGCGGTCCGCAAGTTAGAGTTTATACGGTTGATGGTCGTCTACGGGCTAGTTTCTTTGCTTATGATGCGAAATATCGCGGCGGCGTGAATGTTGCCTTGGGCGACGTTGACGGTGATGGACAGCTGGAAGTCGTGACTACTCCCGGCACTGGTCTAGAACCGCAGGTTAAAATTTTTAATCTGAGTGGTGTTTTAAAGAGTAGCTTCCTAGCTTATGACGCCAAGTTTAAAGGCGGCGTTAATTTGGCGGTCGGTGATTTAAACAGTGATGGACGAGCTGAAATAATTACTGGTCCGGCCGGAAACAATGCACCGCAAATTAGAGTGTTTGACGGTCAAGGTCAGATTTTAGCCTCTTTCTTAGCCTACGAGGCTAAATATCAAGGCGGTATAACCGTGGCCGCTAGTGATTTAAACAATGACGGTAAACTCGAGATTTTAGCGGGCTTAAAGAACTTTTATTAAACCGCCTGATGAGCGGTCATAATTATATGTTTAAAGCAATTAGCCATTATTGGCAAAGACGTCGAGAGCGTTTTTATCTCAAAAATCGTTGGCATTTAGTGCTTGATTTTTCTTTGATGGTTATTATTCTAATGCTTGCCGCCTCTTTAATTAGTCTCTATTTTTATCACCCTAGCACCAATGGTTTTGGAAGCTTTGTTTTTAAAAACATACCAGTTGATTTAAATAATCCGCCTCTCGATCTAAGTTTCCAGGTAGCCAATCCGATTTTAAAAATTAATCAGCCTATTGTTTTGAAAATAAATTATAAAAATAACGGGGAGTCTGAAATTAACCAATTAAAAATAAACTTGAATACGAGTGATAAAAATTTTTCTTTAAGTCGCTTGGTCTTGCCCGAAGGTTCGCCCTCAAGTATTAGCGGACGAGAAATTATTTTGCCGACCATTAAGCCGCAAGCCAGCGGGGAATTAGAGCTTCAAGTTTATTTTGCGTTTAAGAATCTCGAAGCGCGTACTCTTAATTGGCGTGCGCAAAGTACTTATCTTTATAGCGGCCAAACTTTGACCGAGACTCAAGTTCTTTCCGTCCTTAATTTAGCCTCAGAGTTAAAAGTTTCGGCGATGGCTTATTATAATAGTCCGCAAGGCGATCAATTGGGCGCTGGGCCATTACCGCCCGTTGTTGGTCGGCCTACTAATTATTGGATTTTTTGGGAAGCCAAGAGTAATGGTGATTTTAAAAATTTAGTGGTTAGTGCTAAGTTGCCCCGTGGAGTCGAATTAGCGACCGGTCGATCATTGTTAGCCGGCGAATTAAAATATAATGCGGTCAATCGCCAGTTAGTCTGGCTAGTACCGGAGATTTCGACGGTAGCGGATACTTATCGTGCTAGTTTTGAGGTTCAGCTCATTCCGACTAAAACAGAAGATGGTCTAATTTTACCCTTGATTACGGACTTTAAATATTATGCGACCGATGCTCTGACCCAAGAGGGAACTGCGGGCGGAGCTGATAATTTAACGACTAATTTAGAATTTGATCGACTTAATCAAGGCCAGGGAAAAGTAATTAGTCAACCCTGATATGCTTAATTTTTTAAGAAAATTATTAAAACCAAAATACACGACTTTAAATAAGATTGAAATTAGCGCCGCTAATATTATCGCTAATTATAATTATTTAAAAAGTCGCCAAACGGCCGCGGAGATTTTTCCGGTGCTTAAAGCTAATGCCTATGGGCATGGTTTAAAGGAACTTTGTTTGATTCTTAATAAAACAACGGCGCCGCTTGTGATTGTTGATTCTTTCCCAGAAGCACAAATCGCTTATCGTTATTTTAAGCGTCAGGTTTTGATCTTAGGCGAAATGCCGCTTCGAGCCTATCGCTATTCGCGTTTTGCGCGAACCGAATTTGTTGTCTACAATGCTGAAACTTTGAAATATTTAGCCCGCTTTGGCAAAAAGGCCAAAGTTCATTTATTTGTTAATTCCGGTATGAATCGGGAAGGGATTAAAGATTTACGAGCTTTTGTGACCGTTAATAAAAAATATTTAGAATGCGTTGAGGTGACCGGCCTCTGCTCTCATTTAGCTTCCGCCGAAAATAACTCCTTATTAAATAAAAAACAAGAGGATGAGTTTGGCGTGGCTTTAGATACATTGCGGGCAGCCGGATTTTTCCCGCGCTGGGTTCATCTCGGTAACTCGGCCGCTCTGTTTACGCTCAGTAATCCATTACTCACTGCTTATCGCCCCGGTTTGGCTTTATATGGTTATAGTCCTTTAGAGTCAGGCGGGGAAAATAAACAACTGCGACCAGCTTTCCAGGTTTTTTCTCATTTGGTTGCGATTCAAGAACTTAAGACCGGGGAAAGCGTTTCTTATAATGAAACTTATCGTGCCACCGCTCCAACTAGAATCGGAGTAATCCCTTTTGGTTATTTTGAAGGTCTAGATCGTCGTCTGAGTGATCGAGCAGAGTTCTTGGTTATTAACGAGACGAATGAATTTTGGGCGCCAATTGCCGGTCGGGTGTGTATGAATTTAACTTGTTTACAAATCGCGTATCATCCCGCGGCCCTTGGCGATGTGGTTAAACTAGTGTCTGATAATCCGAACGATCCGAATTCGGTTGCTAATTTAGCCAAACTAATGGGGACAATTCCTTATGAATTTTTAGTGAAGTTTCAAGCGAATATTCGCCGAGAAATAGTTTAAAATTAGCTAATATTAGATAAAATGTCCCATATTCGCCGATTAAAAAAAATTAAGAAGGATTATCAGCGTAAGAATTTACAGAATCCTTTTTTCCACCAAAGAGCCAAAGGGAAGAGCTGCTATTGGTCTAAATGGTTTACGCTCGGTCTTTTTTTAATTTTTATTTTTATAATTTGGTTTTTTTTGGCATCGCCGTTATTTAAAATAAAAAATATTACGGTTCGCGGTCTAACTCGTTCACCTGAGAGCGATATCCAAAATATAATTTGGCAACAAACCAGTCAGCATCGCTATTTGCTTTTTCGAGAGGGGAATATTATATTATTTAATAAAAAGGAAGCGCAGAAACAGATTTTAGGTAATTTTAATTTTGCTAATTTAAAAATTGATAAACACTGGCCGCAGACGCTGATCGTTGAGGTTAGTGAACGACCTTACGCCTTTATTTTTCAGCAGGGAAATGACTTTTTTTACGCTTCGAGCGATGCTTATATCATTAAAGAAAAATTTGTCGAGGAAGGGGATAAAGGCAAATATTTAATTCTCGAGAACAAGAATACTAATAATTTGATTGACGAAGCCGGTAAAATAAATTTAACCACTAATTATTTAAATTTTATTCTTGATCTTCATAACCGCCTAGTCGCTTACTCGGATTTACCCGTGGAGAGATTTATTATTGATCAAGAATTTAATACCGTTAAAGTCAAGTTTGCCAGTGGCCCCTTAGTTTATTTCAACGTTACTTTATCGGCCCAAGACCAGTTAAAGCGCCTCGCTCTTGTCAAAAAAGAAAAAATAAAGGAT
>CAIQRY010000010.1 GCA_903874345.1 uncultured bacterium | reverse complement strand
TGGCATTTTACCACCACCTAAATAGGTTAACATCGCGCCGCCCGCGCTTGAGACCCAATCGACATATTCGGCCATCTTGGTCATTTCTAAGGCGGCTACGGTTTCCCCGCCGCCGACTACGCCGTAAGCACGACCCGAGGAACGGGCCGCCACGAGCCGGGCGACCGCTAAAGTACCGAATTTATAGCTTTCTTCCTCAAACTTGCCCATCGGGCCGTTCCAAATCAAAGTCTGAGCATTTTTAATATATTCAGCAAATAAAGAAACCGTGGCGGGGCCAATATCCAAGATCGCTTCGCTGCTCTTTACCTTGTTCGCCGCCACGAGCCGCGCTTCCCCGTCTTTAGTTTTTATAATCACATCCGGCGGTAAAATTATTTTCGACGCTAATTTTTTACCTCTAAAAAATTTACGGACATAGGTTTCGCTATCTTCATCATATAAGGAGTGCCCGATTTCCAGTTTCTGCCATTTAAAGAAATTATTAGCCAAACCGCCACCAAGTAAAATTTTATCCGCCTTGCCGTAGAGCTTGGCGATTAAGGGTGCCTTGGTACTTATTTTCGCCCCGCCCATAATAACGACCAAGGGTTTTTTTGGTTTTAAAATCTTATTTAAAGCAATCACTTCTTTTTCAAGTAGTAGTCCGGCATAGGCAGGCAAATATTTTTTAATCGCGACGAGCGAGGCTTGCGTCCGGTGATCAACCGCAAAAGAATCATTCACATAAATATCTCCCAAAGAGGCGAGCTCTTTGGCAAAAGCTCGATCATTATCATATTCATCATGATGAAAGCGTAAATTTTCGAGCATTAAAATCTCGCCCGGCTTTAGTTTTTTAACGGCGGCCTGAACTTTAGTGCCTATTGCCTCTGGCAAGAATTTCACCGGCTTCTTAAGAAGCTTGCTAAGTCGCGTGGCAATTGGCTTCAAGGAATAGCCAGCCGTTACTTCACCCGGCGGTTCGCCGAGATGAGACATCAGGACTAAACGACAACCTTGAGCTAATAAATACTCCACTGTCTCTAAACCGACTTTAATCTTATAGTCATCCTTAATTCGACCGTGATTCATAGCGACATTAAAATCGGCGCGCAAGAGCACGGTTTTATTTTTTAAATTTTTTACTTTTTTAATAGAGCGAATAGACATAAATTATTTTAACTCGCCTAATTTAACGTCAACGCTCAAATTTTGACCGCCACGACGATAAGACAAGGTTACAGTATCGCCGGCCTGATGATTAGTGATTAAATCCGCTAAATCATTATCCGCATTAAGCTCCTGATTATCAACCCAAGTAATAATATCACCCGCCTGAAGACCGGCGAGCTGAGCCGGGCTATTCTTTAAAACGGCGGCACCACTCGCACTTGAGTACAGTAAGGCGCCAGCGCTCACCGAAACGCCGACGGGTTGGGCGACACTAAGATCTAAATAATTAATGCCGAGCCAAGGTCGACCTAATGGCGTCTTATTAACCAAGCTAAGCCAATAAGCATTATAAGAAAAAGCCGGGATAATCGCGCCATCAGAACCAATCACGGCACTCAAATTACCGGCTAAATCAAAGACCAGGTAATTTTTGTAACTCGTTCCGGCTAGGGATAGTAGTAATTGCCGACTAACCGTATCGCTTGATAAGATTGGGGCGGTTTTCTTAACCGACACTAAGGTAGCCGGCCAAGCCGCCGTTAAATTATTAAGAAGTAGTAATGACTTACCCGGCGTTAAATCAGCGCGGGTCGACATTTTAACTATGTTTAAATTATTGGCGCCGGCTAAATGAAATAAAAGTAAATCGCCTAATAAATTTTTAGAAGAATCAATCTTGTCAATCGTATATACTTTCCGGTCGCTCGTAATCACTAAATAATTTTTTAAATTAAAATCGCGTTTTACATTTTCCGGCACGGTCGCGGCGACCCAGCCGTCAGTCGTAATTACCAAGCCGATAAATAAGGGCTGATTCAAAGCATAATATTCCGGAGCGGTACTCGTTCCAGCCGTAGCCGGCAAAGATTTAAAAACGCCTACCAGCGACGGTCTTAAAGAATTTAGGGTTTCGGTAATTTTTACGTCAGCATTCACCACCACTTTTTGAGGATTAGAAATAACGACATTGGAACGATTAGCATTCAAATCGGCGACATTAAGATCGCGCGATAAATATGGAACCGAAAAATCCTTAAAAATATAAACTCGCGTAATAATTTCTCCTAAAATACCCGCCACCAAACCGCACAAGATGGCGAGCAAAACCAAGCTTAGCAGACGAAACTTTTTAAACATAGTTTTAAAGCCAACGGGCTGTTAAGAGCAAAATGATAATAAGAATGGCGCTTAAAATGAGTGGCGCTTTTAGCGTACGACGATTTAAATCGCCGCGCCAATGCGCCCGATTAAGTTCCAAGAGAAAATAAGCAATAATCGCAGTTAAAAATCCCAAAACATTATAATTCAAGGGCAAAAGAGAAACCAGCCAAGTCAAAGCGCCCAAGACTAACCAAGAAACACCTTGAACGGGCGCGGCGGTGCGGAATTTTATTTTAGTCAAAGGCCAAAAACCAAACCACAAAAAACCAGTCATGACCATAAAAATCAAGAGCAAGACCAAAAAGGGCCAATCAATAAACTCTGGTAAATCATAGAGCGTGGCCGCAGCGGCAAAAATAGTTAGCCAGGTACCGGCCAACATCAAATTAGTTAATTTCTCAACGCGCTTCTCCTCATGACGAACAAGATAATAATACAAATTTTTCAGATAAGCATAGGCGAACCAAACGTTAAGGACAAAAACGACTTCGACCCAGAAACGACTCATTAACAAAGAAGCGTAAACGGAAAAACTAAAAAAGAAAAGCAAGAGAGGGGCAATTAAGAGCGGCCAAGTCATTACTTTGGTTTCGGCGGCGAGGAGACGGATGCTAAGGACAATTAATAAAACGCCTAAAGCGACAGCCGCGTAAAAAAAAGTGGGCCAAAGCAAAAAAGCCTGGCTTAGAAACCAAAGACATAAAGGAGTAATGACGGGAACAAGATGTTTATAATTCATATTGTGTTTCATGAGATCCCGCATTAAATGCGGGGTGACAATTAGGGTGAAGGGGGCGTAGGACCGGTACTAGTGCCATTAGTCGAAGTACTCTGATTCGCCGGCGGATTAACGATTGGAGGCGCACTGGCCGGAGTCGAACCAGCATCAGGGCTAGAAACTAAGCCATTTAAGCCAGCTCCGGCGGCGGGCAACGGAGATGCTCCACCCAGGGGGCCACTACCCACGCTCGAACTTCCTGGGGTAGAAACTCCCGCACCCGAACTTCCCGCGCTCGGACTTCCCGCGCCCGACGTCACGCTGTAATCGCTAGGCAAGAGCGAGACGGTTTTTATTTCTGACAAATCCGTTAAATTATTAATCTTTAAAAATTTATTAGAAAAAGTATAAAGAGCATCATTAATATAGAGCGAACGCTTAACCGTATTATCATAATAATCATAACCGTTCCAGTAATCTGGTTCTGAAGCGCCACCGGCGGAGTGATCAACGCGACCCTTTAAGGTAAAATGATCATTGTCTAAAGTAAAAGCTAAAGCACCAGCAAAATTTATCTGGCCACCCGCGTAAAGAACGGCCGGAATAACTAATAATTTTTTAGACACGGAGTAGAGGAAAGCTTTATGATCGCTTAAGGCGATTGAATTACTCGAAGCATCGCCCAAAAAATAGCTATCAAGTTCACGCGGTTTCGCTAAATCAGTAAAATCGTATAAAGATAATTTCAGACCCTTAACGGTCACGCTACCATCGCTCGCCACATCAGCATCACGGCCGAAACCAATCAATTTCGCGCCAGTCGTATCCGCCGCTTGTAAATAATTAGAGAAGCCCGGAACTTTAATCGCTCCCAAGACCGCGGGCTTAGCCGGGTCGCTTAAATTAATGACATAAAGGGGGTCGGTCTGTTTAAAAGTCACCAGATACAAACGGTCGCCCATGAACCGGGCGGCATAAATCCGTTCGGTCGTCGCTAAATTTTCCAACTTACCGGCTAACTGCAAATTAGCGTCCAAAATATAAACGTTATTATAAGAATCAGACGCCTGACCGGAAACAGCATTTACAGCCGCGTTTCGCGTCGTAGCTAGTCGGAAATTATCACCCTTTTCATCCATGGAAAACTGATTCAAAACTTGGCCGGGTACCTGACCCATGGCCTTATATTCAATTTTCCCGCCCTCAATACTAATTTTATGAATCACAGTCGTTTCCATTTCCGCGGCTTTAGCCGTTAGGGCTTGCCCTAAAGCATCAGAAATTTTTACGCTGAGCGCCGTGGCCGCGTCCGTCGATAAAGTCGCAATATATTGATCCAAGAGCTGCGTCACTTTCGCTCGCTTCTCATTTTTATTTAAAATAAAACTCGGTGTCGCTTCAATTTGCTTAACTTTACTTTGATCATCGCTTGAAAGAAGAGAAAAAACTATTTGCCGCTTTACATCCTGCTCTAAATCATATTGATTAAGATACTGCGTGTAGGTTAAATAGATATTCGAATTCGAAACATAAAGATTTTGACCGTTCGTCATGAGATAGGCTTGGCCGCTTACCGCCTCGCCACTATCTTTTAAATTAATGGCGGTAATATTGGTATAAGTATAAGAATCGTAGGGTTGGTCAAAATAATAAACGTCCGGCGCAAAACAATGACTACCGCTCGAACAATCTTGCGATAAAACTTCCCCATTATCAATCACCCGCGGGACGAGCGGCTCGCTCATCAAATAATTATTATAGGTATTAGTAATTAAATAAGCGTAGTCGCCAATTAGCCGGGCGTCCGCGTAATTGCCTTCAAATTTTAAATCGCGAACTTGTTTCGGCTTAGTCGGATCGCTCAAATCAAAAACTTTAAAAAAGGTATAAGAATTTTGACGGCGAAAACTTTTATACAGGGGCTGGGCATAAATCTGATTATCAAAACCGAAAACGGCTAGACTCGCGCCGTCGATAAAAATATCCTGAGGACGATCAACAAAAGTTATTTTAGAGACGGTCTGAGCGGCGCTCCCGGGGACGGCCTTAATAATAAATAAATCATTATGAACCAAGGCATAAATATAGGTTCCGTCGGTTTTAATAATATCCGCCTCGTCCACACCCGCCACTTGGTTATTCGTCGCGGAATAGTCTAAGGAATTATTAGGTCCGCTACTTCCCTGGTTTGAGCTAACCGCGCCGGCCGTGGGGGCGGCGACACTATTGGTTAAGGCCATTGACCCGGCCGCAAAATCGCTTTCCAGGTCACCCCTTAATAAGGGGCTAATGGCATAGCCGCCACTCGGATTATTATTTTCGGCTAAAAACTTCTGCAGTTCGGCATAATTTGCGAATTTCTTAACGGCGTTAGTACTGGTAGCTGATTCTTGCGTCGAGCCGACATTAGCGCTCCCCGAATTTTGGTCGTTAGCCGTTGGTGCGTTTTTCTTCTGCCAAGGGAAGGTACAGCCGCTCGCTAATAAAAAAATCGCGAGTAAAATTAAGCTTAATCGCCAGAATTTTTTTGACATAAATTAAAAAATTTGGTCGTAAATTGATCATTATAATTATAGCATTTGAAAGAAGAGAAAACAAATAAAAAAGCCCCGGAATGTTTAACACTTGGTCAAACAGACTAGGGCTTATCAATCAGCTTAATTTTACCCGAAGTTAGCCACGGCTTTATCAATCCAGGGCAGGAGTTCGGCATTTTCCGAACGAACGCGGAAAGCAGCTAAATCAGGGGCGTAAGTCTTAGCAAATTTACGGCTAGTCGCCAGGAAGGAATAGGCAATAGCCCGTAACTTATCATCACTCGCAGTTAAGGACTGCTGCAGACATTTTTCGCCGGCTTTTTTTTCGTCTTCGCCATTAAAACAGATGGCGCCGACTTCGTTAAGAAGCATACATTTCGGATAAGGGGAGCCTTCTCCATTTGTCAAAATAGCAAGAATTTCTTTCAAGCTAAGATCGGTGTTTCTGGGGATTCTTTCCATTTTTTAATGATTTATTAAGGTTATAAACTGTCCATAAACTGCCGGCATTCTTCGGCTGTCGCAATCTGATCAATAAAATCGGCTACGCTGACTTCATCAATCTGAATCGGGAAGCCCTCGTGAGCGCGGTCATTGATATTCGAATAAATACAGGAGCCGTAATAGACTACTTCTTTGACTTCGAAGCCGGCTTCCTTGGCCGCCATTGAAACCAAGCAATCGGTCCCGGTATAAAAGTACTTACCATTAGGAAGGGTAATTCGGTCGGCGCGACCAGAATTGCCGCTGCTACCTTTGACAACTATTTTCATAATGCTGAATTAGGGTTGATACTATTTTGTTAAAGTTCGATATTTGATAACTGAAAAATATAGCATAATAATTCTATTTCTGTCAATAACTAAAAATTGACTGCTTATTTTAAAAATGGTTTAATAGTGAATTCTCCGTCTTGCTTCGGAAGATGTTAATTCCCAGATCTTTTCACAAAAAAATACAAACCGATGAAAAACAAAAATCTTAATACAACCGCTATCTTTGCCGGCGAACAAGCCTGGCAGACTGAATTATCATTTTTAAAAAATTATGGCTTAGACCAACTCTGCTTAACGATTCTGGCCCTAGCAAAAAGTAAAAACGGGATTCAGAGTCTGCATAATTTACTGCCTAAAAATTTCCAACTTTTAAAAAGTGATCTGACAAAATTGGAAAATTTTTGGGAAAAATACATTAAGCCAGATCTCTCGACTAATAATCAAGCTGACCGGTCGCTACTGACAACAGAGTGGCTACTAAAAACACCATGTGTTTCTTTAAGAAAAAGCACGCAATACTACCTTGATTATCTGCGATCAAAAAGTGCTCAGCCTTACGCCTCAGTGGAAAATAGTTTGATCTACAGCATTCACAGTCCCACTAATTTGTTAGTCATTAACCAACCGCGGGGCGGACACGGCTATGCTCATTTCTGGACGATGATTAACCAAGCCAAACTTGAACTGGAATGCTTGGTCGACGCGGCTTATCAAAAACCCGGACAACGCATTTTCGTTCGCCTCGTTACTGTTCAAAATCAATTGACGGCGGAAATGACTTCTCAACTCGCTAAACTACCATCTTATATTATGAAGGGGTATAAAGCCGACAACGAAAACGGCAGCGAGGTCGGTTTCGAATATTATTTGTCGAACGACGGATTGACTGATTTCTTAAGTCCCCCGGAACCGCCAAAAACTTACCTTATTGCCCGACCTGGTTTCCTTGATCTTTTACAAGCCAGATTGAGCGCTATCGGAATAGTTTTCGATCCCGGGACTAAAATCGAATCCTTGGAAAAAACGTTTTTTGAATGGTCGCCTCAGATTCAATTTTGATGGATGTTTTAAAAAAACAAAAAGCCCTGCTTAAAACAGGGCTTTTTTATTTTTATTTCTTAAAATTTATTTTACTTCCCCGACCGTGATTTTCCGGAGATTAACGTTCGAGATACCAAGACTTAGGGCACGGAAATTAGCCATTAGATTATCAGCGGAAATATCATGGCGATAACCGTTTAAGTCAACATAAGAAACTTGTCCGGCGGCTTCAACACGAAGCAAAAATTTCCCTTTAAACTTCGTTCTTAAAGCGGCGTTTCCCTTCTGACCGCTTTCTTTGGTCGGAATTAAATTCAAATTCTTCTCAGTAATCCCCGTAGCAAAAGATTTAAATAAAGCTAAAGCGTTATCGAAAGTTACTAAATAACGTTTATTATCTTTCGGATTAATATACCAGATATAGCCATTATTTTCGGTTTGCAGTAGTAGCTGACCGGCTAATTTAAGAGCGAGTTTAGCATCGACTTTCGTAGTTATAATTTTTTCCTGCGCGCTAATATCGGACGCACTTAACTTCACGCGCGTCACGGTAAAATCAATCGGCGCGCTATATTGGCCGTCAGCATCTTTAGCCATCACTTCAACGCTGTTTAATCCTAAATCCAATGGCAAGGCATAAGACCAAGCCGTCATCGCGCTCAGCGCGCCGACTTCGACACCATTAATTAAGAGGCTAGTATTCGCCGGCTTTGTGCCAGTTAAAACTAGGCTAGGGCTCGAGGTCGTGGTCGGATAAGAATTTAGAACCGGCGCGGCCAAAGTATTATTGCGACGAATAATTAAACTTAGGGGGTTACTGCGCGTGCCTGAGGAATCAGAGTAGTAAATCGTATAACTATTATCGCCTAAGCCCAAAATCGCATTATAATTCCAAGTCGAGCTATTATTATCAACAGCGATCATGGCGCCGTTAACATAAGCATCGGTCCCGACTGGCTTCAGCCCAGTCAAAGCCACCTGAGTCAACACGGTTGAAGTGCTATAAGAATCGATAACCGGATCGAAAATTGCGGCCGTGTTCGTTTCCTTGGTTAAAAACGGGATATAAATAATCGGGTAATTCGCCGGACCAGCAGAAACGGTCGAAGTCGCGGTAGTCGAAGTCGCTGCGGTTAAGAAGCCGGCTTCAATTGTCGTCTTATCAGTCGAACCCCAATAATTATTGGTCGCGTCTAAATTATAAACCTGATTGCCAACATTATAATTCTGGTTCTTATAAATATTATTAAAAGCGAAACGATTCGGCTTCTGGCTAATCTTTAGGCCGATATCAAAATTGTTCTTAATATTATTTTGGATAATCACGGCGTCGGGCGAAGCATCTTCAACGCCGATTTTATTATTGTTAATCGTATTTCTTTCCAAAATATTACCCCGACTGGTGTTCATTAGCTGGACGCCGTCGCCGGCATTATATTTAACCGTGTTATTAATCAAGATATTATTATCACCACTTAAAACCGCGACCCCGATCTTATTACTATTAAAAGAGTTGTTGCTTAAATAAGCGGTAGTAATCTTTGGGCCAAAATAAGAATAGCCGGCCGGGGTTAAATTATAGCTCTGGCTATTAGTGCGATTAATTAAAACCGCGGTCGTGTTGTCGGTAAAAATATTATTCGTGACGTAAAGCGGAATAATCGAAGAGGTCGCGCTCGTTGCGCTTGAGTCCATGGTATAGCCGCCGCTTGCACCCTTAGTTCCCGAGATTTCTAAGCCGGTGACGTTGGCTAAAATCTGGCTACCAGTAATATAAGGACTGGCATCCGTGCATTTAATCCCTTGGCCAAATTTGATGATGGCATTCTTAATAATGCTCCCGCTAACGTATTGACCGTTGGCCATCGTCGCGCTTACCGCACTAGAATTAAATTCGATACCACCCCAAACACCGGACGTTGAAGTCGCGCCCATATTTAAGGTCATCGTAACCGGATTATCGGTTGTCCCATTAACGTCGAGTTCCCCGCTCACTAGAAGCTTGGCTCCGGGATTAAAACGGACCTCGGTCCCGGCTTCGATTTTTAAAACCGCGCCACGAGCTATTTCAATCGTGCCGGTAATAACATAAGGACTATTATCCGCGGTCCAAACCGGATTGGTAATGCTTGAGGCGGAAATACTGGTATCGGCTGAGGCCATTTTAAACGGCAACAAAGCTAAAACCAGAAATAATAAGAGGGCCGAACTCTTCTTGGTAAACATATGATTTAAATTATTTATATTCTTTTTTATATTATATCACAAAGTGGACTATAGTCCGAATTCCTGTTCTTTGTTTTTAAGCGCACGTTCTAATTCCTCGCTTAAATCTTCTAGGCTTTCGCCGGAAAAAATGCGGCCGGCGTTCGTGCGGTCGTCGATTATTTTACGCAATTTAGACAAAGATGTAGTAATGTCAGCCGTTTCTTTCTTAGACAGATGCTCGGCCTGAGGCAAAGCTTCTAGAACGTGAATAATCGTCTGCCAATCTTCAGTTTTTTTACCTTCTTTCAGTCTTATTAAGAGATTTTCGACTGGACTCGGGGTATGTTCGGGGCTTTCCGCATTATAGCCGATATTTGAACCTGATTCATTAAACATAAATTTATGACAAAAATTTTATCCCGCTCAGACTTAACGCCTAGGGGCTTATTTTAATTATATCATATTCAACGAATATTCGCAGCCGCAGAACTTCTGACGGTAGAGGCCTAATTCCTTAGCCAGGGCTTGCGATTTCTGGTAACCGTTATCAGCCTGGAAGTCTTCATCTAAAAAACGGACGCCGGTTTTGGCGGCGAGTTCGCAGCCAAGGGCACATATGGCTTTGGTATCTTTATAAGGGCTAACTAAGAGAGTCGTGCCAAACAAATCAAAACCTTTTTCTTTCGCCAGAGCCGCAGTTTTCGTTAAACGGTCGCGGTAACAAATCTGACAGCGCAGACTTCGTTCCGGGTCGCGTTCTCGCCCCTTAACTTTTGCTTGCCAGGTCTCATGATCATAAGGCTCAACGATGAGTGGGATGTTTAATTTTTCAGACATGAGTCTGACCGCTGTCAAACGCTTCTTATATTCTTCAAGAGTATTTAAATTGGAATTATAAAAATACCAGGTTAGGTTATAACGCGGTAATAAGCGGTCGCGGCTAATATATGTGCCACAAGGGGCGCAGCAGATATGGAGGAGGAGTCGAGGCATAAAAAGTTAGCTAATTTTAGCTGTTTTTTTACAAGAGAAAGCGACAACAATACCAAGCATAATTACAACGAGAAGAACCAGGGCCCAGAATTTGCCTCGACTTTGGAGAAACAAACCAGCGAGGCCAAAAACTAAAGAAAAAAGATAAAAGACGAGAACGGTCTGACGCTGGCTTAGACCAAGAGCGAGTAAACGATGATGCAGGTGCTCGCGATCGGAAAATTTAAAAGGGTTTTTCCCCTGACTTAAACGGCGAATAATCGTCCAAGCCACGTCTAAAATCGGGATACCCATGACCAGAAGCGTAATGGCAATCTTACCGCCGGAAATAATAGCTAAGACACCTAAGATAAACCCGAGAAGAAGCGAGCCGCCTTCGCCTAAAAATATTTTGGCCGGATGCCAATTTAAAATTAAGAACCCCAGACAAACCGCGGCGAACAGCAAAGCGGCGAAAGCAATATTCGGCTGATAATATTTTGTCGTTAGGGTAAAAAGAAAAATAACTAAACCGCCAATGGCTGCGACACCGGAAACTAAACCATCGACGCCGTCCAAGAGCTTCGTCGTATACATGAGCCCCAAGAGCCAAAGAGCGATAATCAAAGCGCTGACAAAACCAAAAGCGCTTAAGCTAATTACGCCGCCAAAGGGATTGGTAATTTTAGCAATCTCGACGCCGCCGAAAATAACGGCTAAAACCGCGAGCGAAGGAAAAATAATCTGCGTTTGCGGTTTTAAATTATATTTATCATCAAGTATCCCGCCGATAATTAAAATCAAGGCGCCAATAAAAAAGCCCCCGAGCTGCGCGTAGCCCAAGGGACCATGTAAAAAGCGCGGGGCAAATAAAAAGAGGAAGGCAAAATAAGAAATAAAGATAGCGACGCCACCTAAAAGCGGAATGGCGCCAGTATGAATTTTGCGTACACTTTGCGGCGCGACGCCCGAATCATCCACAATCTTAAAATAAAGCGCGACCTTACGGACCAAGACCGTTAAAATCGCGGTTAAAATTAAAGCGGAAATAAATATCAGGAAATAGAACATATATAAATATAATAATGAAACCGAGGATAATGTTTTCGGAGCGCATATGATTTCGTACAGAAAAAATGAGCGTTAGCGAATTTTTTCCACAGAAATCATCCTAAGCGAAGAAAATATTGTCCTCGGTTTCATTGAATCCATTTTTTATAATTCAACAGCTTTCTCGACTTCAACTTGGGCGCGACTATTAATAATAACCGTATCACGACGTTTTAAGTCGCCGGACAGAATTTTATTAGCAATAATGTCTTCAATCTTATCCTGGAGCAGACGGCGTAAAGGACGAGCACCGAATTTCGGATCGTATCCTTCTTGAGACAAAATCACTACGCCTTCCCTATCCGCCTTCAAACTTATTCCCTTATCATTTAAATGCTTCTTAATCTTCTTCAGCATTAAGGTCGCAATAGAACAAACGTCTTCGGGGCTAAGCGGTTTAAAGACAATAATACCGTCGAAACGATTAATTAACTCCGGTCGCAAATACTTATTCAGTTCGTTATCAATTAAATTCTGTTTAATAACGCTTAGAGCGGCCTTAGCACGAATTTGCTCTTCAATATAAACGGCGCCTATATTACTCGTGGCGATAATAATGGATTCGGAAAAACTAATCGTTCGTCCTTGGCCGTCGGTGAGTCGTCCATCGTCTAAAACCTGTAAAAATAAATTTAAAAT
>CAIQRY010000009.1 GCA_903874345.1 uncultured bacterium | reverse complement strand
GAAATTTTTTGTTACTGCCTAAGTCCGTAAAGTCGTCCGCTTCTTCGATTAAGCGGGAAGAGCAGGTCTTACGGAAGGCCATGACTTCGACTAAACAACCTTTATTGTTTTGGAGATAGGAAACGAGCGGCAAATAATCGCCGTCGCCAGAAACAATTACTAGGACGTCTAGTTTATCCGCTAATTTAATCGCGTCGATCGCAATTCCCACGTCCCAGTCGGCTTTCTTCGCGCCGCCGGCAAAGATTTGTAAGTCCTTCATTTTTACTTCAAAACCCTGTTGTTCCAGGGCTTCGACAAAAGGCGCTTCCTCCTTATTTTCCGTGCGGATAGCATAAGCCGTGGCTCGAATCAGCTTTCGGCCGGCCACGGCTTTAGTCAAAATTTCTTTGAAGTTTGTTTTTTTTCCGTATAAATTCTTGGCGGAATGATACATATTAGAGACGTCCACCAAAATTCCCACGCGTTGTTCTTTGTGTTTGATCATAATTATTTTTCCTCGGCGGCGTCATCCTTAATTTCAACGATTTCGTCCTCGGGGCTGATATATTTCTTTTCTTTTTTCTTTTCTTCCTCTTCTTCTTCTTGGAGTTTTTGAGCGATTTTTAGTTTTAGCTTTTCCGCTAAATCTTTAAACTGCTCAGCGCTTTCCTTTTGTAAATATTTCAGGAGCTTGCGTCTTTCGCCGACTTTTTTTAATAAACCGCGGCGAGAAGAGAAGTCGTGCTTATGTTTTTTTAAATGCTCGGTTAATTCTTTGATTTCTTCAGTTAAGATAGCAATTTGCACTTGCGGTGAACCGGTATCGGTTTCATGGGTGCGAAATTTCTTAATGATTCTTTCTTTGGCTTTTTTGTCTAGCATAGTTTTGCGTTTGCTCGATCCGAGAGGCGGGTTAGACTGTCCCGATCCCAGAAAGAGTACAATTAAATATTAATAAGATTGCTTATTTCAAAGCGTTAATTTTTTTCATGAGTCTTGATTTCTTGCGGGCGGCCGTATTTTTCTTAATCACGCCTTTTTTAACCGCCTTATCAATGGCTTTAATAGTTTTACTCAGTTCTTCCTTAACTTTCTTATCATTAGCCTTAATTTGTTTTAAATTGGCTTTAACTAGGGTTTTTAGTTTGTCGTTTACTCTTTTGTTGGCGGCATTTCTCTTTACGTTTTTTCGGAGTTCCTTGGCCGCGGATTTCTTGTTTGGCATACTCGAGATTGAATAATAAATGAATTAATTAAAAGTAATCTGATGATAACATAATAGTAAATAAAAATCAAGGATTGGCCACTTATCGTTTTTTATTATATACTAAGATTATAGAAAATCTTAAGCCATTTTTGCCTTGTTATCCATATGAAGAGAATTTATTGGTTAATTTTAGCCTTAATTGTCATAGCTTTGGCTATCTATTTTAACCGTTCTTATGCCCATATTTATGACACTATTACTATGGTTAATTTAACCGCGCCGGAACATGAAACCGGTTATGCTTTGGGCAATGTTTTTAAGGCTAAAGACACGATTTACGTCGCTTTAGGGGATAGTTTAACGGCTGGCGTCGGTTTAGAACAATACGAAGATTCTTATCCCTATTTAGTCGCTAATAAATTAACAGCCCAATTCGAAGGGGTTACTCTGGTCCCCCTCGCTTCTCCGGGCGCCAGAACAATTGATTTGGGCACTGGTCTTTTAGACCAAGCTATTAAAGCCCAGCCCAAGATAGTGACAATTTTAATTGGGATTAATGACGTCCATGGCAGCGTTTCCTTGGGTGAGTTTTCTAAGAATTATGAGCATCTCCTAAATCGGTTAACTCAGGAAACGAGTGCCACAATTTATACGATTAGCATTCCCTATATCGGTGACAAGACTTTAATCCACTGGCCTTATAGCACTTACTTCAACTGGCGGATTAAACAGTTTAATCAGGAGATAAAGAATTTAGCGACTCGTTACCAGGTTCAATATCTAGATTTATATACGCCCGCTTTTGCGGATTTTCAAAATATGAGTCCGAATTATGCCGCTGATCATTTCCATCCTTCGGCCGTCGGCTATACGATTTGGGCTAATTTAATTTATGATCATCTCCATCAGTAATGCCATCCAAGCCACTTGGATTTTTACAGCGATATTTCTCATCGCCCTTTTTATTTTTATCCGACCGCGAACGATTAAAGAATGGTTCCCGGTCGCCATTACGTCCGAACTTAAGGGACTCGCCATTTTAATGGTGGTTTTTTCTCATATCGGTTATTTTTTGGTGACTGATACACATTTTCTATGGCCACTCTCAATCATGGCCGGCGTTGGCGTTAATTTATTTCTATTTTTATCCGGTTACGGACTCACGGCCAGCCAGATGCAAAAGGATTTAACGCCAGGAGAATTTTATAAACGTCGACTCTTAAAAATATTTATTCCGTTCTGGCTCATGCTTGTCATTTTTTTGGGTTTAGACGTTTTGCTTCTAAAGATTAATTATTCCTGGTCCGTAATTGGTCAGATGG
>CAIQRY010000008.1 GCA_903874345.1 uncultured bacterium | reverse complement strand
GAGTGGGAGTCGAACCCACGAATGGCAGTTTTGCAAACTGCAGCGTTGGACCACTTCGCCATCGAGCCATTTAGCCCGCTTCGGGCTTGGTCACTTGAATTTTAGCCTATCTTATTTTAGTTGTAAACTGGAGTCGACCCGGAGTTGGCTAAAGGAGCTTGGTTTTTTGCTTTTAAGCTTAAAAAAGGCGGCGGCCGCAATCATGGCCGCGTTGTCAGTCGTATATTCTTTGGCCGGCACGCAGAAGTTAACATTTTTTAAGTTTTTTTTAACAGTCGACGCCATTTGTTTCCGTAATTCAGTATTAGCGCTAACACCACCAGAGAGCATAACGGTTTTTGCCCCGTATTTTTTAGCTGCTTTTAGGGTTTTGCTGATTAGTATATCAATAATTGCTTGCTGAAATTCATAACAGTATTCCGGGATTCTCTTTTTCCAAGTTGGATCTTTTTTTAATTGGTAGAGAAGAGAAGTCTTCAGGCCGGAAAATGAAAAATCTAAATTATCGGAATTTAACATGGGGCGAGGGAAATTTAAAGGTTCATTCGGTTTTTTTGCTTTGGAAATCAAGGTTTTCTGATATTCGGCGACATATTGAGAAATAATCGGTCCGCCCGGATAACCTAAGCCCAACATCTTAGCACCCTTGTCATAAGCTTCGCCTGCCGCATCGTCGCGCGTCTCGCCCAGAATCTTTATTTTTTTATTTTTATCCATGTTTAAGAGAGTCGTGTGGCCGCCGGAAACCGTCAGGATAATAGCAGGGAATTTAATCTGATTAGAGGAATTAATAAAGTTCGCGTAAATATGTCCTTCAATATGGTTAATCTCCATGATTGGTTTTTCCCAGGCAAAGGCGAGAGAACGAACGGTTTCGACTCCGGTAATAAGAGAGGTAATTAGACCCGGACCCTTAGTAACTGCGAGCAGATCTAATTGTTTTGCTTTTATTTTGGCGGTTTCCAAGGCTTCTTGAACAACCGGAACAATATTCAAGACATGTTCGCGCGCGGCGACTTCCGGCACAACCCCGCCGTATTTTTTATGAATTTCGATTTGGGAAGAGATAATATTAGATAATACTAAAAGACGACCGGATTTCGGATCGGCTTTAATAACGGAAGCGGCGGTTTCGTCGCAACTAGTTTCAATTCCCAGGATATACATATATATATGTATTGTAGGGTATTCTATAAAAAAGACAAATTCTTGACAGGATAGGCCATTATCTATAAAATGAAATTAATTTGGTCCCTTCGTCTAGTGGTTAGGACGTCAGGTTTTCATCCTGTTAACAGGGGTTCGATTCCCCTAGGGACTACTAATAAAAAATATCCAGTGAATACTGGATATTTTTTATTAGCAATTCGCAACTAGGGGAATCGAACAGACGGCGAGCGAGGCTCGAGTTTGAGCGGAGCGAAAACGAGAGAACGAGCGACGATAAGCGCGGCCAAAGGAAGCGCTTAGCGGGCCGTCAGGGACAACGAGCGGCGCGGCTTAAGCGCCGCGAGGCGATGTCACATTGGACTGGTCCGCGAGTAGGCGATATTCCCCTAGCTTGTACCGCGAGGCAATGTTTTTTATGTGTCGAGATAGTTTGAATAATAAAGCCAGTCCCTAAGAACTGGCTTTTGTTTATACTAAGTGAGCGGTTACGCACTCTTTAAATGGATGGCTGCTTCCAAGCCGACATCCTTAATATAAACACTTATATCAACATTAAATTAAATATAATTTTTTGTCAATTTTAAGATTTTTGGTAGTTGTGGTAAAATTAATCATTATCAATTGCTTAATTATATGGGATTTGAAAGCATAAAATCACAAATACCCAAGGGTCAAGAAGAAAAAGACGAAAGTACTGAGCAAAAAGAAAATTCTGAAACAATATTGGGAAAAATTCGTCAAAAAACGGGGCATGTTGCTCGTGGGTTAGCCTTACTTGGCGGACTTTCTGTCTCTGGATGTAATTTTGATCGATATTCTCCGGGAGCAGATCCTGGCCAACAGCCAACCGAATTAGCTCTTCATTTGACTGAAAAAAAATTATCAGAAAGAGAATATTTTAAACTTTGCCAAGAAAACCCCGAAAAAGCTTTTGTTACCGCGCCTCTCTATGATGGTGAAAGTTGGTCAGTCGAGGCTTTAAAAAGGGCAGCAAGAAATGATCCGTTCCGTGCTCTACAGTACGCCTCTCGCTATCAAGATAATCCGGAGTATGATGCGATTATTTCTTTAACCATTGATGCCTTAGAAGAGCTTGGTCGCAAAAGTCGCACTGAACAAGTAGAATATCCGATAGATGTTAACTATGAATTAGAACAATTCGCTAGTGCCTGGATAAATACGTCTCGCGCTCATCAAATTTTAGAGGATAGGAAAGACAACGAATATTTCTTTATTCCTAATTTTAAAGAACTGTCTAAATCAAAGGAAGGGTATGATCTCGGACGGAAAATTATTGAAAAAACAACCAAATCGAACCCCTCGTTGGTACTAGAAAATCTCAGTCAGTTTATAAAAGAGCCATGGGGCGAGGAAATCATTAAGCAAGCCGCTCTGAAGGAGCCAGGACGTTTTTTTGACCTTATTTTTTTATATCCCCACGATAAGAATGAAGAAAAAGAAACTCGAGACAAGTTAGCAATCGCAGTCGCTCGTCTTCGTCCAGACGTAGCTGTTGTCGGCGCGGGCTTTCATGATGAGGACGCTATTTCAACCGCAGATTGCCAAGAGACAGAAGAAGGTAAAAAACTAATGGAATTATTAAAAAATAGTGGTGATAATAAGTTAGAGTTTATACCAATAGTAAGGAAAATGATTTTTAGCGGAGAATTAGAATATTTAGACGCTCAAAAGATTAGTTTGATTCTTAATTATTTAGTAAGTTCTGAACAAATAACCATAAAAGATGTCCTTAAAATAGCTAAAAATTCTGAAGATTTTTCTAAAGTATTAATTGATATAATAAAAAAACCAAACTCCCCAACTTTTCATGCGGCCGAAGAGCATTTTGAGAAAGAAAGGTTAAAAACGGTTGAGAAGATAAATAATCTTCATGAACGGTCTGACCAAGAAAGATTTGCTGCTCTTGATGGGAGCAGTGCGGAAATGTTATATTTTACGATTTCTTATGCCGAGGAAGAAATGTTTACCTCAAGTTTTAACGGTATTTTTGATCGTCTGATGGCAAGTTTAAAAAAAGAAAACATTAGTGGCTTCCAATTATTGAAACAAGAAAATTTTAACAAATTTCGAACCTTTGTACGTACTTGCACTGAATTTGGACGCTGGAACGATTTCTTGGCAACGATGAACAAAGCGGAACAAAATAATATTTTTCAACAGTTTATTTCAGATATTGATAAATCAGAAGATCCTGTTCGAGAAGCAGTGTCTATTGCCGAGGTGATAAATACGACGAATGACCCGCTTCTTTTATCAATGCTCGAGAAAGAAATCCAAAAACAGATTGCCGCGACGCAAAGTGCACATAAACCAAAAATTGAAATTCTTTATAAATTAATTGCCACCACTTTTTCGCAAAAAGGCATGAAGAGTAATTGGTTAGATGAAATTGAGAAAACTTACAAATTGCCGTCACTTTCCAAGGTTAAATCATCTGAGCTCTTTAATTCAAATGGGTCCAATATACAGGAATACTTTTTTTATGATGATGAGGATGGGCGAACCTCCTTTGATAATTTTTTGGCTCAGTATAAAAAAAGCAACGCTTGGTCTGTCGAGGATGCGGGGGACTATGTTGTTATTAGTTCTCATCAAGATAAATTGGGTATAAAAATTTATGCTAATAAACCTAAGGCGGAGGTAAGCGGGCCTGAAAAAATTGCGTCGGAATTAGAGAAGGAAAAGATTCAAACCCTGGTCGTTGTCCATCGCGGCCATAGTTATCATGCTGCAGAGACCATTAAACGTATTCCGGCAATCGCCAAAATAGTTTCGCTCGGTTCCTGCGGTGGCTATCGAAATATTTCCGAAGTATTAGACAGAGCTCCGAATGCCCATATTATTTCAACTAAGGGGACGGGGACTAAATATGTTAACGATCCCCTCTTTAAGATGCTAAACGAGGAGATTTTGTCTGGCCATGATATTATTTGGTCTAATTTTTGGGAGAAAGCCCGAAAGATAATTGGAGACGATAGATTCGAAAAATATGTTGCTCCTGATAAAAATTTTGGGGCTATATTTATCAAGGCTTACGAACAGGCTTTGAAAAATCAGGCTCAAACTAAAAATTAGGAGAGTATATTTAGGTAAAAGTTAGTTTTAAAGACTCGGCACAGGCCGAGTTTTTGTTAGGGGCAAAATTTCCACTTATCCACAACCCCCTAAATTGACGATATAGTCGAAATTCTGTAAAATAGGAGTGTAGACTATTAATTAATTAAGCAATTACTTAATTACCAGATTTCCGACTGGTGGATTAAGCGCTTAAAAACAAACTTATGAACAAAAAAGTTTGGTACAGCATCGCCCTGATTGCGATTGTCGCTATCGGCGCCATTGCTGGCACCTACGCTTACTTCACGGCGACCAGAACGACGAGCGCCAACCGCTTCGCCGCTGGTACCTTGGATCTTAATGTTGCTTCAAACGGGAATGCTTTGGAGCCGTTTGTCATTGAGAACATGGGTAACAACGCCAACATCAGCGGGACTAAAACCTGGACCATTAAAAACACGGGCAGCTTACCAGGTCGTCTTTTAGTTAGATTACAAAACGTAGTCAACACCGAGAATGGTTGTAATGACCAAGAAAAAGCCGCTGATCCGACTTGTGAGCAACCTGGCAAAGAAGGTAACCTAGGGAATGTCGTTACCCTTAAGGTCGCTTTAGATGGTCAGGACAAAGTCGCTTCTACTTTAGCGACTGACCAACAGACTAAAATTGGTACTGATTGGGCCGCCTTAGAGCCGATTGTTTTACAAGCGGGCGAGGAAAGAACCATCACGACTCATTGGGCCGCTGATGAAAATTCTTACGGCAATGAAGTCCAAGGAGATGGCGTCCAGTTCGACATGAATTTCCGTTTGATTCAATTGATCAACGGCGAAGCACCGAGCAATCTTTAATTAGTTGAAAACATAAGTAACGGCGAAATAGGACGGCCTTTTAGCCGTCCTATTTTCCTAAAACGACCATGCAGTTTATTAAATTTATTCTAAGTCTTGTTAAATGGGCGCTCACTATTTTTCTAACGCTTTTGGCGATTTATATTTTGAGTTCCAACTTTAATATTTTCGGGGGCTATCGACCTTTCTTGGTCCAGTCCGGTTCGATGGAGCCGGCGATTATGACCGGTGACGTTATCATGGTTCAAGGAGGGGCTTCGAAATATAATCTTAATGATGTTATTACTTTCCATGATAGTAATGGTCGAACCGTGACTCATCGTGTTATTGCTGTTAATGCTAATGGCAATGGCAAGTATTCTACTAAAGGCGACGCAAATCGGTCGGGCGACGAGGGCGAAATCGCTTTAAGCCAAATTACGGGGAAGGTAGTTTTAGTAATTCCGCGTTTAGGTTATTTCGTCAGTTTTAGTAAAACACCAACTGGGTTAATGGTTTTAGTTTTAATACCGGCGGTTATTTTCGCTTTAGATGAATTAATAAAAATGCTCAAAAATGTTAAGCCCCGGGATTAAAAGGCTTTGCCTGTTTCTTATTTTTCTTGATCTTTTTTTGATTAGGATGGGTTATACGGATGCGGATCTTTTTGCGGACCGGACGGTAAGCCATAATATGTTTTCTTTTATCAGTCTCGATTTTTCGACGCGGACTTCTTTTAATAATAATCCGATTACCAGCTTATTTCATATTTTAGGTTTACAGCCGAGCGGCTTTGATCTTAGCGCTATTCGGGTTCAGGGAGAATCTAATCAGAATTTTAAGTATCATCTGCGCGCTCTTAAAACGAATGGTGATGATAATTTTTGTAATCATTTAAAAATTGATATCTTTAATCGTCATTTCGATCGAAAATTTAGCGGCAAGTTAATGGATTTAGATTTGAATTCTAGTTTAAGTGGTAATGAGTCGGAGGATTGGATATTTTTCTTAAGTTTAAGTGATCGAGACCCCTCTTTAAAAAATAAAATTTGTGAATTTAATTTCGATTTTAAAACATACCGTGGTGCGCCAGGAGAAAGCGGCGGTATTTTTGCGCAAAGATTAATTAATAACATTGTGTCGAGTGGTTCTTGGCAATAAACATATGTCTAAAATTTATCGAATTTTTGTCGCTCTTTATCTCGTCTTTATTTTTATCGTGCTTATTTTTTCCGCTCATCTTGGACCTTACCGTAGCCTAAATAACATTTCTGGTTCTATGGAGCCGGCGATTAAAACCGGCAGCATCAGTATCGTGCGGCAAGAAAGAGCTTATAATTTAGGAGACGCGATTAGCTATTATGTTTTGATTGACGGTCAAGAGCAGATTGTCACCCATCGGATAATGGGAATCGGCGGCAACGTTTACACAACTAAGGGCGATGCTAATCAGGTCGCGGATCGGGAAATTGTCTTGCCCCGGTTAGTTGTCGGCCGAGTGATTATGGTTATTCCTTACTTGGGCTATGTGGTCGGTTACGCCAAAGGTCCCTGGGGCCACTGGCTTTTGATTCTTCTTCCGGCTTTTGCAATTATCATTCGCGAAATTGTCAGGATTGTCTTAATAGTTAGCCATGAAAAAAAAATATAGCCGCTCGGCTATATTTTTTTATGATCTACTTTGTTTTGAATTTAGGATTTGTTAATTAGGGAAACAAACAGTTTGACTAAAGAATTTTGGCGGTCTAATTGGTAGTATTTGTTTTGGCCCACTCGTTCTTTTTTAAATAATTTAGCTTGTTCCATAATTTTTAAATGTTGCGAGGCTAAGGGGCGGGAAATCCCTAAAGTGGCAGCGATATCGCCGGCAGATAATCGAGGACGGTCAATCAAAATTTGAAAAATACGATGACGGTTCATGTCGCCCAGGGCTTTAAAAGAATTAGTCAGAAAAAGCTCGGTCGTATCATTAAACTTTTTACGGAGAGCTTTTAACTCACTATCGTTAATCATATAGCAAGTAGTTGAATAGTTACTTAATTTAGCAAAGCTTTAATATTATAGCACTTTGCGAAAATTAGCGCTACGGTCTTGACAATCATTGGGCTTTAACTTAAAATCAGAAATCAATTATTATTAGCTTAGTTGTTTATTATCTTTGGCTAATAATTAATAAGTATGCCCAAGAATAAAAGAAAGCCAGCCGTAAAATCTAAAGGAAATAAAAATAGCCAGCATTTGGCGGGCGTTTTTAAAACACTCAGTCATCCCGTCAGATTTCGAATTTTTCGAGCGTTAACAAGCCAAAAATTATTAACCGTTGATGATTTAATTAAGATTAATGGCGGCTCGAGATTGTTTGTCTTTTATCATTTAAGCGTTTTGTGCTCTAATAAGGTGGTAGATCGAAAAAATACCGGTCGGCAAACCTTTTATTTAGTTAACACCAGCCACCCCGGTGTCGCGGCGGTTAAAAAAGCTTTTTTAAGCTAAGCCTTCCACAACTGGTTGGGAAAAATATTTAGTCGCCTTGAGGGCGATTTTTTGATATAATAAAAAGAAAATAGATATATGTCAAAACGTAAAACAATCGGTTTAGCTCTCGGCTCGGGTGCCTCTCGAGGCTTTGCCCATATCGGAGTCATTAAGACTTTAATAAAAAATAATATTCCCATCGATTATTTGACGGGTTCTTCGATTGGGGCTTGGGTCGCCGCTTATTATGCGATATTTGAAGACATTGAAAAATTAGAAAAAGAAGTCACTCAAGATCCTAAAAACAATTTAAGTATGCTTTTTGATTTGAGTTGGACAGGTGGTTTTATTAGCGGCCAGAAATTTACTGACTTTTTAGAGCATAATCTCCGCCATCATAATTTTTCCGCTCTTAAGAAGCCCTTAAAAATTGTAGCAACAGATTTAACAAGCGGTCGTCCTTTTGTTTTCTCGACCGGCGATGTGGCACGGGCGGTTCGGGCGAGTACTTCAGTTCCTTTGGTTTTCAGACCCCTAGCTTATAAAGGAAAATTATTAGTTGATGGTGGCTTAAGCGATCCGGTGCCGGTTGATTTGACGCGCAGTATGGGGGCGGATATTGTGATTGGCGTTAATCTCTATCATCCTAATGAGTTTATTGCTAAAAAATTTACCATGCCGAAAGTCGTCTTGCGAAGTACGCGAATTGTGATGCATAACTTATCGCGCATTGCTGTTAAAAAAGCAGACGTCGTAATCGAACCCGATCTTTCCTTTTTTGTTAATGAATCAAATTTTAGCCAATACTTTGATACGGGAACAGCGCAAGCCATGATCAAAGTCGGGGAGAAGGCAGCGGCGAAAGCCATCCCCGCGATTAAAAAATTATTATCATGAAATATAAATTATATACCACGTCGCAAAAAGCTTGGGACGGAATGTTTAAAGCTATCGGCGCCGCCAAGAAAACCATCTATATTGAGATGTATATTTTTTTAGATGATACCCAGGCAACGCATAACTTTTTAGGCTTATTAAAGGAGAAAGCTCAGGCCGGGCTAGAGGTTGTGGTGGTGGCTGACGCTTATGGCAGCAAGTCGCTCCGTGCGGGGGCGGCCGAAGAATTACGCGCGGCTGGCGTGGAATTTATTTATTTTTCGCATTGGCTTAAGCATACCCATCGCAAGATTCTAATCATTGATAATCAGGTCGCTTTTATCGGCGGCGTTAATATCAAAGAAAAAATCCGGAATTGGCGCGACGTCCAGCTTAAAATTACCGGGCAGATTGTTGGGCCGCTCGTTAAATCATTTGCTTATTCTTATAAGATGGTGGGCGGCAAAAAAGAATCAATTTTGCAGTATAGTCGTCGTCCTTTATCGCAAAAAATTAAATCCTGGGTCACGGATAATTTTTCGACGACTAGTAAAAAATATTTTCTTAACAATTATTATCAGGAACGAATTAAGGGAGCGCAAAAATTAATTCAAATCGTGACGCCTTATCTTTTGCCGCCACGCTGGTTTTTAGTGCTTTTAGACGATGCTTGCCGTCGCGGCGTGCGAGTGGAAATTATTATTCCTAATGATACAGACGTTAAGCCACTAAATAAAGTTAATTATCTTAATGCTTGTCGCTTGTCGGAATTCGGTGTGAAATTTTATTTGATGCCGATGATGAATCACGCTAAGTTAATGCTCATCGATGCTGCAGAAGGCGTAATCGGTTCTCAGAATATGGACGTCCTATCTTTTAATTGGAATATTGAAGCGGGCGTATTTTTTAGACAGAAGGATTTAGTTAACGATTTAGGAAAAATTATTGAAAAATGGAAAGAAGAATCGGTTCAATTTACGGCTTCCATTCGTAAGATTAGATGGACCGATCGAATTTTAATTACCATTTTTAAGATTTTTTACCCGATCTTTTAGTCTGACGGGCCGCGGGGTAAGGCGGGGCTTGTTTTATTTGGATTTTTCCGCTATAATAAACCTAATTAATTTTTTAGCTTTATTACCATGGCGGAAAATTTTATTAAGATTAGGGGAGCGCGGACGAATAATTTAAAAAATATCTCTTTAGACATTCCGCGTAATCAATTAATTGTGATTACGGGTTTGTCCGGTTCAGGAAAATCTTCTTTAGCCTTTGATACAATTTACGCGGAAGGACAACGGCGTTATGTCGAATCCTTGTCTTCTTATGCTCGCCAATTTGTCGGTTTAATGGATAAACCGGAGGTCGATTTAATTGAAGGCCTGTCGCCCGCTATTTCGATTGATCAGCGGACAGTCGGTCATAATCCTCGTTCGACTGTCGGAACGATTACGGAAGTTTATGATTATTTGCGTTTGCTTTACGCCAAGTGTGGCCAACCTTATTGTCCGAATTGCCAAGTTAAATTAAAGAAAGGAACAATTGAAAAAAAAGTAGACAAAACCGTGCGGGGTCGACAAATTAAGTCGACGACTTTAGAGCGGTTTTTTTCGTGCCCAGATTGCGGTTACCAGCGCCCGGAACTTGAACCCCGGGATTTTTCTTTTAATTCCGGTCATGGCGCTTGCGCTTCTTGCGGCGGACTAGGTACAAAATCAGAAGTGGACCCGGATTTAGTTTTTAATTCTAATCTCAGTATTCTTGAGGGCGCGATTAAGCCCTTGTCACACGCTAATTTGAGCGGCAACGGCCTGATTAGCGAATTAGACGAACTGGCCAGTCGTCATAATTTTAATTTACGACCAGCGATTAAAGATTTAATGCCGGAGCAGCGAAAATTTATTTTAAAGGGCGACGGCCAATTCGTCGGGCTTTTAGCTTATTTAGAAAATAAATATCAAGAAACAAAATCGAGTTTTGTAAAACAAGAAATCGAAAAGGTGATGCGTATTTCTCTTTGTCCGGCTTGTCATGGCGCGCGCTTGAAGCCAGAAGCTTTAACGGTCAAAGTTAATAATTTATCAATTAACGAAGTCGTAAATAAAAGCGTTAAGGAATTGAATACTCTACTCGCGGTTTGGGCGAAGACACCGCCGGCCGTAAATGGCCAAGTTAAGATTATTGAACCGATTATTAAAGAAATGGGCAAGAATTTAGAATTTTTAAAGAATGTCGGTCTTGATTATTTAACTTTAAGCCGCTCGGCCGCGACTTTGTCTGGTGGCGAAGCGCAGCGTATTCGTCTCGCCTCACAGGTCGGCTCGACCTTAAGCGGTGTTTTGTATGTGCTTGATGAACCGTCGATTGGTCTGCATCAACGAGACAATGATAAATTAATCACCACGCTTAAAGAATTAAGAGATAATGGCAACACAGTAATTGTGGTTGAGCATGACGCTTCGACTATGCTTGCGGCGGATTGGTTAATTGATATCGGTCCAGGGGCGGGTGAATTAGGCGGTCAAGTTTTATTTACCGGGACGCCTTTAGATATTAAAAAATCAGAAAATTCTTTAACGGGGGCTTATTTGGCTGGCCGCAAAGAAATAAAAATGCCGAAAAAATTTCGCGCGGGAAGCGGACAAGCGATTAAAATTTTAGGAGCGACTGAACATAATTTGAAAAATATTAATGTTGAGATCCCGCTCGGAAAATTGGTGGCGATTACCGGCGTTTCCGGTTCTGGCAAGTCGACTTTAATGAGTGATATTTTAGCAAACGCTTTAACCAAAAAGTTTTACCGCGCTAAAACCGAACCAGGCGCCCATAAATCATTAACCGGTTTAGAATTTATTGATAAGGTAATCGATATCGATCAGTCGCCGATTGGTCGGACACCGCGCTCGAACCCAGCAACGTATACGGGTTTATTTACTTATATCCGTGATTTGTTTGCCGATTTGCCAGAGGCGCGCGTCAAAGGGCTGGGCGCCGGGCACTTTTCTTTTAATGTCCCGGGCGGTCGTTGCGAAAATTGCGGCGGCGACGGCGTGATTAAAGTCGAGATGCAATTTTTATCCGATGTTTATTTGACTTGTGATGTTTGCGGGGGCCGTAAATTTAAACCGAAGGTACTCGAGATCCAATATCAGGGCAAGAATATTTATGAGATTTTAGAAATGACAGTCGAAGAGGCGAAGGAATTTTTTAAACATCATTCCGCCATTAGTCAGAAATTAAAGACGCTTGAAGAAGTGGGTTTAGGTTATATTAAACTCGGTCAATCAGCGACAACCTTTTCCGGCGGCGAGGCGCAGCGCATTAAATTAGCCACTGAGTTATCGCGCCGTGCGACTGGTAAGACTCTGTATATTCTTGATGAACCAACAACCGGTTTGCATTTTGCGGATATTGATCGCTTGCTCAAGGTTTTGAATATTTTAGTTGATCAGGGAAACACAGTTTTGATTATCGAACATAATTTAGACGTGATTAAGTCCATGGATTGGGTAATTGATTTGGGTCCGGAGGGCGGTGAAGGCGGCGGTTATGTCGTGGCCGCCGGGACGCCGGAAGAAGTGGCGAAAGTCGCCAAGAGTTATACCGGACAATATTTAAAAAAATTCATGTAAGATATGTCGTGCCGAAGTAAATAATTAAAAAACCGCCAGCGTTTAGCCGGCGGTTTTTTAATTATATTTTTTATAAATCGTTTAATATTTTTAATTCCAGTTTTTTGGTTTTGGTCTCTAGAGTTGCAAAGGTTGCTTGATGCTCCTGGCCGGCTAAAGTGCCGGGGTTAGCAATAATAGAACCGTTTTTATTTTCCAGCCAAGGCTTATGAGTATGACCATGAAAAATAAAATCCAAAGGAGCCGGCGCCGCCTCGCTTAGGTCGTTTATTTTTTCCGGTTCATGACAAAAACCAATATTGACGCCCTCAAAATCAGTCACACCGATTTCACCGCAATAATTAATGTTCGGGAAAATACCTAAGTCAGCTTCCCGGTAGGTTTCAGCATTGCCTTCGACCACAAAAATCTCCCCCGAAAAATTTTGAGCGAGATAAGTCATGGTATTTAAATCAGCGACGTCGCCGCAGCAAATGATTTTTTCGACTTTATTATCAGAGCACCAAAATAAACACTTCTTTAAATTATCTAGGTTGTTGTGGATATCAGAAATAATTGCGATAAACATAAAAATAAATTATTTTTTACCGCGCAATTTTATTTCATAAGCCATCTGCTCTAGTTTGCGCAGATGACCGCGCGCTTGGTCGTATTTAGTGCGTAAATAACCGGTCATATCGAAATCCACTAATTGGGTCATGATGTCTTCGGCGCTTTTTTTAATTTTAGCGACGTCCGCAAACTTACCCTTAGCCGCCTGATTAGTCGCGTAGCGAACTAATTCACCGATTAAATCGCAGATACCGCCGAGATAACCTTCGTAACTAAAGTCCAAACCTTTAGCCGCTTCAATCGGTTTATTTTTAATCGCGGCATAAAAAGTTTTGCCTTCTAAATATTCTTCAACCGCCGCCTTATAGGCCCCCTCGCGACTTAAACGACTGGCGCCAAAATGTTGTTCCAGATTTTTAAAAGCCTTCTCAATATCTAAGAGTTTTTGTTCGGCGATTTTAAAGTCCTGGCGCTGGAGGGCAAAAATGGTTTTTTTGGCTTCGAATAAGATATTATTCGAGGCGGCATTAATCTGACGACGCTCGCTTTCGTTTGCTTGATAATCTTTTTTGAGCTGAACTAAGAATTTGTCATTAATCATAAAAATAAATTAAATTACTCTAAACACTTCCTCGAGACTAGTTTCGCCGCCCGCCGCCTTTAAGACGCCATCTTGAAGCATAGTGACCATGCCGTTTTTAATCGCGGCCTGTTCTATTTCAAAGTCGGTCACGGCGTCTTGTTGGATTAATTTCTGAATAGTCGGGTCCATGGTAATCGTTTCGTATAAACCGACCCGTCCTTTATAGCCGATATTGCCGCATTTAGGACAACCCGTGCCGTGGTAAAAATGAAGTTCCTTCGGAATATTAAGCTCGGGGTTTTTGATTGCGGCCAGGATATCCTGAACACGTTTTGAATCTTCGGCGCTGAGCGCGATTTCCTTCTTACAATAAGGGCAGAGGCGGCGTACTAAACGTTGGCCAATAGTAAACTCAATCGCGTTAGCCAGGGCCTGGCGTTCGAGACCTAGACCGACAAAACGCGAAATGGCGCCCGCGGCGCTGTTGGCATGAATCGTGGATAAAACTAAATGGCCGGTTTGCGCGGCTTCAATAGAAATTTTAGCTGTTTCTTCATCGCGGATTTCTCCAATCATCATGATATTTGGATTTTGACGAAGCAAAGAACGCATAGCTGAAGCGAAAGTATAGCCACGTTCTTCGTCAATTTGCGTTTGCATGACACCGGGGAGTTGATATTCAATTGGATCTTCAACTGTGATGATTTTGACATCCGGTTTATTGAGTTGGTTCAAAATACTGTATAAAGTTGTGGTTTTACCGCTACCTGTCGGACCAGTCGTAATAATAATACCACGCGTTTTTTTCATCGCTTTTTCTAGAGAGTTGAAGGCGACTGAAGTAATCCCTAATTTAGCCATGTCGAGGTTGGCCGCGGAAGTGCTCAGTAGACGAATAACAATAGTTTCGCCGTAACCGCCGGCAATAATCGATAAACGACAATCGACTTTATGATCGGGAAAATAAATACTGAAGCGACCGTCAAAAGTAGCGCGTTTAACGTTAGTCGGCGCGCCGGCTAAAATTTTTATTTCAGATAATAGAGGCAAATAACTGGTTTTGGGTAAGTCTAAAAGATCATGCATAACGCCATCAATACGGAAACGGACCTTAACTTCGTTTTCGGTCGGTTCGATATGAATGTCGCCCGCATCGCTTTTTGAGGCAAGGGCTAAGACGAGGCTAATTAATTCAGAACTTGGTATTTCTTTAACGGTTTGGGCAATTTGTTTTAAATCTTGGGTCAACTCTTCGGCCTTGGCCATTTCAGCCGGTGAAATTTTCACGCCACGACCAATAGTTTGAGAAATTACCACGTCATATAATTCATTGACGTAGTCAAAGTTACCGACGACACGATAAACTTCTTCTAAAGAAGTAATGCCATCCAAAGTTTTTAAGACGCCGTCCTGAAGCATAGTGATCATGCCGTTTTCAATCGCTTGTTGTAGAATTTTAAAGGAAGGCGCCTTATCGATAGTTAATTGTTTTAGATTATCATCCATGGTAAAGATTTCGTAAATACCGAGACGGTTTTTATAGCCGGTGAAATTACAGTATTCACAACCTTCGCCCCCGCGATAAATTTGGGGGAGAGTCGCGGGCACGTTTAGACCGGCACGAGGCGAAATAACCGCCAAGATTTTATTGACTTGTTCGGTCTCCTCGGCGTTTAAATTATGGACGATACGACAATGGGGGCAAAGTTTTCTGACTAAGCGTTGACCGACGACAGCATTAATAGACGGCACTAAAAAATAAGGCTTAACCCCGATATCAATTAAACGAGGAATAACACCGGCGGCGTCGTTGGTGTGCAAAGTTGATAGAACTAAATGCCCGGTTAAAGAAGCTTGCACCGCGATTTCGCCAGTTTCGAGATCGCGGACTTCGCCAATCATAACCACGTTAGGATCCTGGCGTAAAATTGAGCGTAAACCATCAGCAAAACTGTAACCGCGTTTTTCGTCGACTTGGCTCTGGTTAATTCCTTTTAATTGATATTCAATCGGATCTTCTAAGGTAATAATTTTAGTGCCAGGCTTGTTTAATTTATTTAAAATGGCATATAAAGTCGTAGTTTTACCACTACCAGTCGGCCCCGTCGTTAAAATTAAACCATTAGGCTTACTAATTTCACGACGTAAAATCGGCATGATTTCCGGACGTAAACCCAGGCTCTCGAATTCGAGAGCGGTCGCCTCGGAGTCGAGTAAACGCATGACCACGCTTTCGCCGTAAGCGGTCGGTAGGAACGAACAGCGAACATCAATTTTTTTCTTTTTTAAGAAAATAGTATAGCGACCGTCTTGAGGTTTATTTTCAATATTAATTTTAACGCGCGCCAAAATTTTAAGACGAGAAATTATTTTATGCCATTTTTCTCGGCTAATCGTCGCCGCTTCTTGCAAGACGCCGTCAATGCGGATACGAATGGCGACGCCGTTTTCCCCGGCTTCAATATGAATATCCGAGGCGCCAACTTTAATGGCAGTGGCGAGCATCAGCGTTACAACATCAGTGATATTAACCTCGTTAATTTTTTCATTTAAGGATTTATAACTCGCCAGGTCATTTTTGAATTTTTCCAAGTTAGCTTCGCTAATTTCCACGCCACTCTCGTATTTCTTTGCCTTAGGAATGCTTTTATAAATTTCCCAGGCTACATTTAAGCTATTGGGCGAGATTAAATATAATTTTACCTCGGCAAAGTATTGTTCTTTAAGACGAGCAAGCACGGCATTAATCTCGGCGCTCGGTTCTAAACAACCAACCCGGATATTTCGCCCGTCATAATAAAAACAAACAGCATTTAGCTCGCGCGATTCCTCTTCTTGAATTAGGGTAAGAGCTTCGGGACTAATCGGAAAACCAAAAAGATTCACGTAGGATAAACCCAATTGGTTAGCGTGCTCTTCGGTTTGTTTTTCGATGTCTTTTAATTTTATTTCTTTCTGCTTTTTAGCAAAACGACCGGTGATGCTTTCTTCATCATCGGTCGGATTAAGCAAATTATTAATCGACGCTAAGTCATTTGCCATAAATTTTAAGTTCGGATTTTTATTTTCGGCGACGGAAGATTCTTTCTAATTTGGCGACGCCGCGCTTGTCTTTAAGCGATAAGTATAAGCCCGTCCAAGTCGCAGTTTGAAAAGAGGTTAAAAGAGAGCCGACGAGGACAATAATGATTAAAGCGAGAAAAACCGTGAGCGCAACTAACCAGATAATTTTGTAGAAAGCGCCGACTAAGAAGAGCGGGAAAATGATTAATGAAATAAAGATTAAGGCACCCAGTCCGGCAAAGAAAGTAATTAGGAAAAGAATAATGGCCATTTCAACGCTGACGAGCCAATTCTTTTTAAATAAATTCCAGCCCTGTTCTAGGGAGGCAACTAAAGTCTTTTTTTCGACTACGTTGGCCGTAATGGCATATTTGAACATTAAGGAGATGGAAACGGCTAACGGAATAAAAATGACAAAAAGAAGAGTATAAACAATGACTAGAATTGTTGAGTCTTGAAGAACCATGAATAAAAGGGGTAAGCTGACGATGAAGAAGGTCGCATTAATCATTATTTTAGCCAAGACGTTTAACCCCAAAAGCGGCCAAAAACGCTGGTGGCCAGCGGTTAAGCCCTCACGAATGCTTAATTTTTCCGCTTTTTTCTTGGCGCTAACGATTTTTTTAACATCGTTTACTAAGGCACCCTGAGAGCAGACAGCTAGCCAAATGAAGACCGCTAAAATTGTTGCCGTAATTAGGATTAAAGAGAGGGCGTTGATAATTACTAAGATATTCTGATGGCCCAAGGCGATTAGCCCTAGCCAGAGACTTTTTAATAATTCACTTAAAGCCAAAAGACCGGCGAGATAATTATAAGTACCGTCAATTAAGTTTTGTTGTAGGTTTTGGGAGATAACTTGATATTCCATGGACCCGCCGGCGATGGTTAAGGAGGCGAAGAGTCCGAAGAACCATAAATATTTATGGCGCCAGGCAATATTCCAGGCTTGTTTTAAGAACACGCGATAAGAAAACATAAATTTAAAAATTAATTGAAAAACTTAAAAAAGTCTGTTAATATTATAACATAATTTCATAATTAATACCAAATAATTAATCATATATATATGGCTAAGGTTATAACCGACAAAAAACAGATTACGGAAGTTTTGACAAGAGGGGTGGAAAAGGTCTATCCGAGTTATGCCGAATTAGAGAAAAGACTACTCAGCGGTAAAAAGATTCGTCTCTACTGTGGTTATGATGCGACGGCCTCCTCGCTCCATATTGGCAACGCTTTTACGATTAATAAATTGGCGCAATTTCAGCGCCTCGGCCATGAGGTAGTTTTTTTAATTGGTGATTTTACCAGTATGATTGGCGACCCAACTGATAAGAAGGCGGTTCGTCGCCAAAGAACTCGGGAAGAGGTCTTAGCCGACGCTAAAAACTATCGCGCCCAGGCCAGCGCCTATCTGGACTTTACCGGGGGCAATCCGGCCGTCGTCCGTCATAATAGTGAATGGAATGATAAGTTAAATTTTCAAGACCTGGTTAAAATTGCCTCTCATTTTACCGTTCAGCAGATGATTCAGCGTGATATGTTTCAGGAAAGACTAAAGGAGGAAAAACCGATTTATCTTCATGAATTTTTATATCCTTTGACTCAGGGTTATGATAGCGTCGCCATGGATGTTGATTTGGAAATCGGTGGGAATGATCAAACCTTTAATATGCTTTGTGGCCGGGATTTGCTTAAAGGGATAAAAGGGAAAGAGAAGTTTGTTTTGACTTTAAAACTTTTAGCGGATGATCATGGTAAGAAAATGGGCAAGACCGAGGGCAACGTGGTTTTCTTAAACGAAAATCCGAACGATATGTACGGGAAGATCATGTCTTGGCCGGACGGGGCGATTATTTTAGCTTTTGAATTGGGGACTAATGTGCCCTTAGCTGAAATTAAAAAGATGGCCGAGAGTTTAAAAACAGATCAGGTTAATCCACGGGATTTAAAAATGAAACTCGCTTATGAAGTTACTAAAATTAATCATGGCGAGACGGCGGCGCAGAGCGCCCAAGATAATTTCATTAGAGTTATTCAGAATAAAGAAATACCAGTCGAAATGGATATTATTACTATTAAAGAGGCAACAGTTAGTTTAAACGAATTGCTGGATAAGCTAGTTCCGAAATTATTTACTAGTAAAAGCGAGGCGCGCCGTTTAATCACAGAAGGAGGAAT
>CAIQRY010000007.1 GCA_903874345.1 uncultured bacterium | reverse complement strand
GGAATTTATACTTAACTCTCGACTACTTCCCGGTTCAACCGTTAAAAAGAAACCAAAAATAGTTTTATTGAGTCCAGAATCGTCAGTTGTACTAATATCAGCCGTTGCCTCGTCTAAGCCATTAATTCCTTGTAGTCGGCTCCCTAGAGGCGCATAAACGCGGGTATAGCTGCGATAACGCGTTGTGCGCCAGTCAAAACCGCCTTCGTGCTTATAATTAAGGATTAGATTAGCGCTCAGTCCCGAGGAGTCTTGTTTAAGGGTATAGCTAATAGTCTTTTTAACCACGGCGTCACTTTTGAAGGCCCCCATGTTTGCATCGACGACGAGCAAATAATCACTGGGCGAATTTTTAACTTGTCCGGCCGCTCCTAAATTGTTTGCTAAAATTTCTTGGTTGGGATTAGAAAAATAAAGTTGGATATTTTTGGCGGCGATATTCTGATTAATCGTTTTTAATAAATCGGGCCAACGGCTGACTGGTAAAGCCAAAAGACGTTTCTTTAATTCGGCTAATAGGTCATTAACAATATCTTTGCGATTCCAGGAAGAAATATTACGATCTTTGTAAGCGACTTCAACATTATACTGCAAGAGTTCTTGGAAATTCTCCGGTTGATAGATTTCGCCCTGGATGCTAATCGGTCCGACTAAAGCGATTAAGTCCGCAACGAGGTCGGGCGTAATGGCGATGACGCCGGAAAATTCCGGGGTACTTGAACCAATAGCAGCTTTTTCGCCTCGGTATATTTCGGTAATTTTAGTTGCCGCGCTGGGCCAATCCGGCGACCAATTAGCATCACGTAAATACCAGTTCTCTACCTTAAGATATTTTTTTATAGGTGCGGGTGGATCCATCCGCCACTGGCCGACCGCCGGCATATCCACGTGATAGCTATCATCAGTCTGCAAAGTACTAAGTTCGCCGTTACGTACGGTCATCAAACCGTAAACGCCAATGAAGCCGCCCGTGGGACGGAGTTCGTCGTTGTTTTGCAAAAGGATTAAATAATTAGAAGGCTGCGGGTAGCCGCTTAAGGCCGGTAGGAGCTTGGCTAAAGGAAGGAGGTCGCTTAATAGCTGATTGGCTTGTTGTAATTCGGCCCGGGAAGTCGCAATTTGGCTATAAACCGGCCAAAGAATACCGTGCGGATGGATTTGATTGAGATTTAGCAAGGCAAGATCTAAATTAGCCTTAAGTCCGTTAAGCTCTGGCTCGGCTTCGTAAAGACTTTGTAAAAAATGGCTTTTATCTGTCTGATTTAAGCTATTAAAATCACCATTACTTGAATTAGTTAAAATCTGGTTAAGATTTTGTCCAATGGGGAGTGCACTCCCGAGTGCCCGACTAATAATTTCCCCGCTCTTTAAAAGGTAGGCCAAATCATCAATTTGCTGGTTCAAGAGAGATATTTTTTTTATGGCTGTATTCTCTCGGACTTTGCCCAGCGCCGTAAGACCCATGTTAAAATCTTGGGCCGCTGTTTGGCTCGCGTCTAAGGCCGCCTTCAAATTTTTATTTTTTAAATCCGTGCTAGCGGCCATTAATCTTTCTTTGCCGGCCAAACCGTTATTAACCGCGGTTTTTAAGTCACGATAAGTTCCAGCCAAGGAAATTAAGAGCAAAATTAAAAAAAGACCCACCGCCAGGAGGAGATATTTAAGAATACGACTGAAGTAAAAACGAAAATGACGCCAGTTATTCATAGTTTATTTATGTTTAGCCGGGTTATTTAAAGTATCCAGGAGAACGATGGTTTTGCCCTGCAAAATAGTGTATAAAAAAATATCCATAATTTCTGAACGGTAAAGGAATTCTTTGTCGGTTAAAATCGTGTAGTTGATTTCGCGGCCCAAATCTTTTTCCAGTTCTTTAATCAATTTCAAAAAAGCCGGACGACGGACTAGACCGACAATTAGGATATCAGTCTGGGCTTCGGGAAAATTAGTAAATAAGCCCGTGAGCGCCAAAAATTTTGGTTGGCAAATTTTTTGCAGACCATGTAAGAATTTTTGGCTCGAGAGAATTTGCGCTTTAATGAAGAGGGCTTTGATTTCAGGATAAAGGATAAAATTCTGATTGACACTGAAATACTTTCTTTGGCTCTTAGTTTCATGTTTTTCTTCGGCGGGGCCAGTTTTGTCGGTATTCAAAATCTCGAATTTGACCATGTTTTCCAGTTCACGCCGAACGGAATTAATCTGCAGGTTCAAATCTCGGGCGACTTGCTGCAAGTAATATTTTTGTTCAGGATGTAATAAAAAAAGGTTGAGAATTCTCGCACGAGCTTCGGAACCAAAAAGGGCGTTAAGCATATTTATTTATTTATGGTTTTATAGTATAATATCTAGGACAAACAGTCAAACCAAATAAATCAATTTGGTCTTTGCTATTTTGCTTATGTATAACAAAATTGCCTCACTTATTTTAAATTCCGGCAAGGCTTCCGGAGTCAGCGACGTTTATGTTGCTCAGCCCGATGCTTTAAAGGAAAACTTAGCCGGTAAAGTTTTTGTGTTGGGAGAAATTGGTGGCAAAAAAAATGATGCCCGGCGGGTTTTTAATTTCCTTATCGATACGATTAATGATAATTATTATAATGACGAAAAGATTTTATTACGCGGTAAAATAGACGGCTTAAAAATTGAAAATATTTTTGAAGCGGCTCTAGCCAAGACCAATAAAAGCTTAAATGAGTTTTTACTAGCGGAAAAAATTCGACTTAACCCGGCCGCGACTAATTTGACCATGGGAGTAATCTATGAAAGTAAATTGCATTTTTCCAGTTTTGGTAAGAATCGAGCGCTTTTAATCTATGCCCGCGGCGAGCATTATGAAATTATTAATGTTGAGGCAAATGCGGAAACAATAGCGGCCGCAAAAAACAACGAAGATTCGGCGCCGACTTCGACGCCATCCTTTTTTTCTTCGGTGATAAGCGGCGAAATCCCGCTTAATTCATATTTTATTTTTGCCAGCGAAGCTTTGCCGGAATATTTATCCGCCAAAGAGATGATGGCGATTGTCACTAAATTACCACCGATTGTCGCGGCAGAACAAATTAAAAATATTTTATCCAAGATTAACGCCTATGTTCCCTTCTTGGCGGTGATTATCAAAAATACCGCTGGGCAGAATTTAGTCGAAACTAAGGAAGAGGCGACTGAAAATCCTTCCGCCCAAAGTTCTATCTCGACCTTAAATTATACGGAGCAAAAAACCGAGCAAATGTTGGCGCCCGCCGGATTAATTAGTTTTTCCAAGCTAACTAAGGGTGTTAGGAGTATTCTTAAAAGTTTAATTCCGGCGCCGACGACAAACAAAAAAAAGAAATTTATTAGTGAAGAAAAAGAAGTAACGACGGCCCCCTTGGATTTAGGAAAAATAAAAAGTTTAAACCTGGCTCGTTCGGATTCTTTTATGCTTAAAGAAAAAATATTTTTTAAGAAAAAACCGACTTTCAATTTGCCGCAATTAAAAAATATTTTTCAAGGTTTCATTTATTTATTCAGTGGTCATTTTTGGTCAGAGTTATGGCCCAATTTGAAGCAATGGCTTAAAAGTTTAAATAGTAAGAATCGCCTTCTTTTTGCAGTCTTAGGCGCGGTGGTTGTTATTTTTGTGCTTAGCTTGCTTCTGACTAATTGGCAGCATCGGCGCGCCGCGGCGCAAACCGCGTTTAATAATCTGGTTACCCAGATTGAAAACTCGGAAAATTTAATTGATTCTCATTTATTATATAATGATCAGGTCGGCGCACAGACAGAACTCGCGAAAGCGCAAACCCTCTTAGCTTCTCTGCCGCATAAAAAAACTGTTCAGCAAAATACTTATAATCGTTTGGCCGCCAAGCTCAGCGCGGAAACCGATCAAATCCAGAAAATCGTTAAGCCGCAAGAACAAGCCAAAGCCGCTGATTTAAGCGGTTTGGGAATTAATAATTTAATTTTCTTCGGGGCCAAGGTTTACGCCGCCAGTGCGAATACTATTTACATCTTGAATCCGGGAGCGACCTCGACGACTAATAAATTAATTGTGTCTGGCGCTACAGATTTGAGCCGACCGGCGCTTGATAACAAGAACCTGATTTATTATTGGAATAATGATAAGTTAATTCGTTTTGATCCTAAAACCGCCTCAACGAGCTTGCTTACTGTGGCTGGCTCAGAGTTTAAAGCCGGAATAGCAGGATTTAAAGTTTTTAATGGCGGTTTATATTTAGTGATTCCGTCTAAGAATCAGATTTACCATTATAATCCGTCTCAGGGCGGGTTTGCCGCCGCGACCACCTGGCTCAAGGAAACCGTTGATTTGAGTCAGATTACTGATTTTGCCATTGACGGGAGCGTCTATCTTTTAAAAACAGATGGCCAAGTTCTTAAATTTTATAAAGGTAAAACAGCGGAGTATAAAGCGAGCGCCTTATCACCGGCCATGACGAGCGCCAGTAAAATAATTGCCGGCACTAATTATCTTTATATTTTTGAAGCGAGCTCTAAACGCTTAGCCGTTCTCTCCAAGAAAGACGGTACGCTCGTTAATCAGTATCAGGTTAATTCTTTGAATCAACCTAAAGACTTTACGGTTGATGAGGCATCAAAAGTCGCTTACTTCCTAGATGGCGAATCGATTGCGAAGATTGTTTTGAATCAATAATTACTTCTAGAATAAGACTAATAAAAAAACCGCCCCCTTAAGGAGCGATTTTTTATATTCAAGAACTCAGAAAAATTATTTTAAGGTTACTTTACCACCCGCTTCTTCGAGTCTCTTCTTCATTTTTTCCGCTTCTTCTTTTTTAACGCCTTCCTTTAAGACCTTCGGCGCGCCATCGACTAAGTCTTTGGCTTCCTTCAATCCCATTTCGGTTAATTCACGAACCGCTTTAATAACGTTAATCTTGTTGGCACCGCCATCAGTTAACTCAACATCAAAGCTGTCCTTTTCTTCAACCGCGGCTGCCGGCGCCGCTGCCGCCATCATCATGGCTGGAGCTGAGGCGCTAACGCCAAATTTTTCTTCCAGGATTTTAACGAGTTCCGCTAAATCCAGGACGCTCATCTTTTCGATTTCGCCGACCAGCTTTTC
>CAIQRY010000006.1 GCA_903874345.1 uncultured bacterium | reverse complement strand
CGCGCGCAATGAAATAAACGGTCACGGTCGTTTGGCGGCGGTGGTCGTGCGAAGCCCCTTAGGTTGGCTTAGTTCGGATTGTTAATCAATCCTTTGAAAGGGTGATTGCTTTTGTCGCCGTGAAATTCGGCCATAATCTCCCAATCCGCAGTAGCTTCATTATAAATTTCCTCTGCTTCTTCGATGAGACGAGAAAAATGATAATGTGGGTCTTTGGTATGCGGAAAGGGGATGATTTTTCCTGGTAGCCTGATTTTTGGTTCGTACTTTTCCATGGTTAGTTCCGGTTAGAGGTCATGTATTTGGCTCGTTCCATGTGTCCACCGCAATAGCCACCTTCACACTTATGGGCAGGGTTGCCGCGTGGGTTTGCTTTAGCAGCTGTCCCTGCTTTTGGAGCAGAATTTTTTTTCCAGGGTTTACAGACTCTGGTCCCATTAGTTTTGGCAAGTAGAATTTTGATTTCATTGATCCGGAAATCAGTTTTGGACAGGCTGTCCTGAAAAATGGCCAGGTTTTCCCGCATGACTTGAGCTAAAGAGTCGTTGTAGCCTTTTTGGCTCTTTATTTTCCGAATGTTTTTTCTTAGGACTGAAGCGGTTTTTTCGGTAGCATATTTTTCCTCTTGGAGTTGGTGAATTTTTTCTATTTTTGCAGCCCGACGCTCAGCCTTTTTATGGCTAATAGCGTAAAGCGGGGAAGAGAAAAGAAGGCAGACACAAAGCAGTGTCATGACAAGAATAAAGGTTTTTAAGGTTCTCATGGGTTTATTTGGTTTTTGGGATTTTTTGCTGATTTTACGGTTATATGTCAATATAATAGCATATTAATAAAAAGATGTCAAGACCTTTTAAATCTTATAAAAATTCATTATAATTAATACATAAATAATAGATAAAAAATCGCTAAAAATTAAAATAAATTTTATGATAAAAGTGGACCAAGAAAAGTGCATTGGTTGTGGTTTGTGCGCCGGTTTATGCCCCGAAACCTTTCAAATGAATGCCGATGGTAAATCAATAGTCATTAAAGACCAGGTGACTGATTGTGCAAAAGATGCAGCCGAACAATGTCCGGTTAGCGTAATTACCGTTAAATAAAAATAATAAAAATATATGGCGGGTGAAAAAGTGATTGAAAAATTGTCAGCCGAAAAGATTGAAAAACCAGCCGTGCCGGAAAAACCAGTTGAAAAGCCGGAAGCGAAAGCCGAGCAGATTTTAGCGAACACGGAAAAGCCCAAAGAAGCGCCCAAGCCTTTGGAAAAAAGCGGTGAAGGAAACATCGTGGTCGCTTCCCAAGCGCAGAGTTACCAGCAAAAACGCGCCCAGGCGATTGACCTCATCTTAGCCGAAGGCTTAAATGAAATTTATTTAAAGATGAAACCGGAAGAGCAAAAAGCCTTTAAGAAAAAGGGCGAAGAAACCGTCGCGAAGATTAATTTATTACTTAGTAAAACTAAAGTAAAAGTTAGTGAAATAGTTAATTTAATTCGACGGTGGTTAAAATTGATCCCGGGCGTAAATAAGTTTTTTTTAGAGCAGGAAGTTAAAATCAAAGCGGACAAGATTATGCGTTTGAAAAATAAATAGAATTTTATGACCGGAGCAGAAATGATTAATATCAATTTTGTTATCTGGCTGGTCGCCGGCATTTTGGCGATTGTGGTGATTCTCAATGTACTGCGACGCGGTATCAAGATTTTTGGTTTGGGACGCCGACATGTTAAACAGAAGATTTTTTTGATTCGACTGCCTAAAGAGAAACCGAAAGACGAAAATAAAGATACCTCCGTTCAACAGCTCCGCGAAGAAATTGCGAAAGGAGAAACTATTTTTAACGGAATTGGTGGCTTGCGAGCCCAAAGCGGTTTTATGTCTTGGCTCTTAGGACGCGATGACCATTTTTCTTTCGAAATTGTCGCCCGCCAGGGGAGAATTTATTTTTATTTTGTTGCCCCGGAGCGCCAAGCGCTTTATTTGGAAAAACAAATTACTGCTCACTATCCGGAAGCAGTAGTGGAAGAAGTCGAAGACTACAATGCTTTCAGTCCAGACAGCGTAGTCGCCGCCGGTTATTTAAGAACTAAGAGTTCCTTTGTCCTGCCTCTTAAAACATACATGAAAATGGAAGTTGACCCTTTGAATTCAGTGATTAATATTCTATCAAAATTAGAACGTCATGAAAGCGTAACTATCCAGTATGTGGTTCGTAGTGCCTCGTCAGCTTGGCATCGCCGCAGTAAACGCGCTTCGCTTATGATTCATCGAGCCGGCTCGGTGTATAAAGGTTTGCGGGCGAGTAATCCGTGGTGGGCAATTTGGTATACGATTGTGCCGCCCAAGAGTCATGTTAACAAGGAACAGCAGAATAACATGAATTATAAACGACTGACCGCGGTCGAAGAAGAAATGCTTAAGGCGATTGAAGAAAAAAACTTAAAAGCTGGCTTGGATGTTAATTTGCGTTTAGTCGCCTGCGCCAAAACTAAGGAACAGGCCGGTTATTATTTAGAAAATTTAGCGAACGCT
>CAIQRY010000005.1 GCA_903874345.1 uncultured bacterium | reverse complement strand
TCATCTGTTTTACTTCGGCACACTGGGGGCAATGGGCGTTTCCTGCATAGTTTTTATCATATCAGGATTTTTAACCGGCTGGACTTTAGGAATTACCCTTATCGGCGGTGGTATTTGGCTTATCGCCGGCGCCCTCGACATCAAAGCTGGCCATTTTGAAAAATTAAAAAAAATCTAGCAAGCTCTCCGGAGTTTCGGTCAGAAAAGCCGTCCCTTAAAGACGGCTTTTTTATTTTACTGATTTTATTTTTTATTCCCGTATTCTTACTTCCCCCGTTTCTTATCAATCTTTTTCTCCTTATACTTCGTAATCATGAGTTCGAGATGGTCTTTAACCTTATCAATCGCTTTATACAAATCTTTTTCGGTTTTTTCCACGCGCAGAATTTCCCGCGGGACTTCGAGATTCACTTCCGCGCGGAAGATTTCACCTTTGTGCTGGCCGCCAACCGCCTTCTCAACTTCAACATCGCAGTTAATAACCGGGATATGATCACCTAAATATTTTTCAAGCATATCCATTTTATCCTGACAATAATTACGGATAGCGTCGGTGAGTTCGATTTTAGTCGCTTTGATTCTGATTTTCATAAATTTATAATTAGAATAATTTAATGATGTCGCGGTAGGTAATAAAAATAACGAGCGCGATTAGAAGGATAAAGCCGATGTTATGGATAATATTCTCGACTTCCTGTTTCACCGGTTTTCCTTTCACTTTTTCAATAGCTAAGAATAGAATTCGACCGCCATCCAGCGCGGGAAACGGCAAAATATTTAAAATCGCTAAATTCAAAGATAATAGAGCGATAAATTGTAAAAGATAAGAAAGGCCGAGCCGAGCCGCTTGACCGGTAATCGTGGCGATGCCAACCGGACCGGCAAATTGCGAACCAACGTTATGTCCGGCAAACACGTCCCGGAATAAACCAATAAAAGCGAGGACAATCTGCACTAAAATAATACCGGTGGTGCGGATCCCCTCCCAAATCGCGGGAAAAAACGGATAACTAATTAAGCCCGCGGCGAAAATTGCGACGCCCATGGTCGCCCGGCCACCATCTTTAGCCGTTGGCACAACTTTTATCGTCATCTTTTGGCCGTCGCGATTAATCAATAAACTTGTGGCTTGATTATTACGCGGGGCCATAGCGTCTTGCAAGGATTTTTCCGTCCCGACATTAACGCCCTCCACGGCGAGAACCATATCATTCACTTTTAATCCCGCTTGAAAGGCCGGGCTATTCGGAATAACTTCGGCAATCACGACTGACGGTGTTGAAACGCGCGCATACTTTCCCAAAGTATCTGTCGACTGCGGTAAGCCGATTAAATAGCCGACCGTAAATAAAAACCAGGCTAAAACGATATTCATTAAAACGCCGGCGCATAAAATCACGACGCGCTGCCAGATTTTCCGTCCGGCAAAGCTATCTTTATCTTGCTTCCCTTCGCCATTCTCGCCTTTAATTTTAACGAAGCCGCCTAAGGGCAACCAATTCAAAGAATAAATCGTGCTTTTAGCGGCCGGATGTAATTTTTCGTCCGCATCGTTTTCTAAGCTCTCCGAACTGCGATTACCAATAATTTTTCGCCACTGCCCAAAACGATTTTTATACCAACCAATGCCGCGCGGCGGAAAACCGAAACCAAATTCTTCGGCTTTAACCCCGAAACGGCGGGCGGTTAAAAAATGGCCGAGCTCATGGACAAAAACCAATAATGACAAAACGAGAATAAAAATAATAATTGTTAACAGCATAAAATATTCCTTTTCAATTCTTAATTCTTAATTAT
>CAIQRY010000004.1 GCA_903874345.1 uncultured bacterium | reverse complement strand
TGATAATGGTCCGCGGTCCTTCTTCTTTCTTGACCGTCTTTTTCTTTTTGGCCGGCCGAAAATGCGAGACGGGTTTTTTATAAACCTTCTTCCCTTTCTTGGGCATTATTTTTTTCTTATTCTTCTTCGGCTCTTTTTTGGCCATAGAAATTTAAGGCTAATTTAATTTATATTAAGACTTTGCACTTGGTCGGTTAAACTTTTGAGTTCATTCATTAAAACTTCGAGCTCCGCATTTTGACCGTTTTTTTCCGCCAAGGCAATCGTTTTTTCTAATTTTTTAATTTTTTTCTGCCAACCGTATTTTTTTAATTCAACAATTATCTTAATAATTTCGTTCTTCACCTGGTTCGTCTCAAAATTATAGAAATCTTTTTCGCCCAAAAGAATAAACTTATCAAGCAGTTTTTCATCGCCCTCGCTCTTCTCCTCTAAATAAACACGAAAATCCTCATATGACAAAGAGGTAAACTTATTATAGTAAATTATCAGGTTATTGTAAAACCTCATGAGTATAGAAGCGGCCATGAAGTCCGGCTCTAAGTTACTAACCGTATAGCTGATAAACTCCGGAAATTTGATTAAAATCGCCAGTAAAAGCTCGGCCAGGCGCTCTTCCCGACTCATTGCCGCTTCCTGGCTCTTGGCGGCCGAGTGCGGCTGACTACTTTTTACTACGCCCTCTGGTTTGCTTATCTTTTCCAAATTTTCCCGAAGCAGAGCCTCATCAACCTCAACGCTTTCGCTTAATTTATGGAGCCAAAAATCCCGCTCGACCTTATTATGAACTTTCGCGATCATGTCGAGCATTTTTTTAACCACCAATTGCTTATTGTCGAGTTGGCTTAAATCTAAACCCGCGCTAATTTTTTCTAGATAATATTCTAGCATTAATTTCGCGCCACGCACGGCCTGACGGAAATCGTCCGGGTTATTCTTTAAGCATTCATCCGGATCCTTGCCATAAGGCAAAACAATTATTTTTAAATTTAATTCCTGGGCTAATACTTCCTTGATCCCCCGGTCAGCGGCCATTTGGCCGGCATCATCCATATCAAAACATAAGGCGACATTATTTGTGAATCTCTTAATGAGCGCCACCTGCTCTGTGGTTAAGGCTGTCCCCGAAGAGGCGACTACATTCTTAAAGCCGTGCTGATGGCAGCTAATGGCGTCCATTTGACCTTCCACGACGATTGCCAGGTCTTCCTTACGAATATCGTTCTTCGCCTTATTTAGAGCAAACAGAATGCGACTCTTATCATAGACACCGGTCTGTGGACTATTAATATATTTCCCCATTTTTTCGGTTTTTTCTTTCGCTGGATTAATGCGGGCCGTAAAGGCAACGATATTATTGTTAACATCCCAAATCGGAAACATAATTCGATCGCGGAAACGATCATAATAACCGCGGGCACTGCCTCCGGCCTGATCTTTTTTAATAATCAGTCCGGCTAAAAATATTTCTTCATCCGTATATTTCTTGCCGCTAATTGGTCGAGCCTTTAAAAAATTATATAAGCTATCCCAAGAATCCGGACTATAACCCAAATGCCAGTCACTAATCGTTTCCTCGCTGAGCTCACGCTTAAGCAAATACTCCTTGGCGACTTTTCCCGGAGCGGTCGTTAAGACATGAGCATAATATTTACCAGAAAGTTCTAGGATATCTAGTAAACGATTCCGCTCTGAATAGGCGGCCGGATCTTCATATTTTAAAACCACCCCGGCCTTGGGCGCGAGGAGTCGTAGCGTTTCCATAAACCCTAAACCCTCTTTTTCCATGACAAAGGCGAAGACGTCGCCGCCGCGGCCACAGCCGAAACAATGCCAGATCTGCTTATCCGGCGAAATCACAAAAGACGGTGTCTTTTCGTTATGAAAAGGACAGAGGGCCTGAAAATTCGCGCCCACCGCTTTAACCGGCGTATATTCGCGGATGACTTCCACGATATCCAGTTTCTTTTTTATTTCTTCCGATTGACTCATAATTAATTAAAAAAATCCGGGAGTAAAAAAGTCTTTAAACGTTCCATCTCTTGTTCGACGATTTCTCCGTCATATTCGGCGTTATGACGACTCTGCCCTTCATAACCCGGTCGCTTCTGATCTAAATGTAAATTAAAAATTACGACTTCATCGCCACTCGGTTTATCGTTCGTTTCTTCAAAATATAAATGAAAGCGGGGATAGAAATCTCGCGTCAAACGGCGGACAAAGCTTTCCTTATCTTCCCGTCGGTCAACGATATAGGCATAGCCAGCGCGACGCAGCCAAAGAACCGGCGTTTCAGCTAATTGTTTTTTCTTCACTAATAATTTCATATTTTGGGGCACCAAAGACAATAAAGCGATAGGCTAAAAAATTGAGGAAACCGATAAATAAATTAACCACAAACTGCGCTAAAAGATACCAGATATTATAATCCGTAACTAAAACATGCATCAAGAAACCATTAAGATTTAGGCCCACAAAAGCGACCATAAAATATAGAACTAATTGTCCGATTACTTTCTTTTGACTAAAATTTCGGAAAGTCCAGAATTTCTGGAGCGTGAAGCTGACCATGAAGGATAAAATAAAGGCGACGCTCGTCGAAAGAACAATTTTCCAACCGATTAAACCATGGAAAATAAACAAGAAAACCAAATCCGAGCCACCCGAGAAGCAACCGGCGATGATAAATTTAACAATTGATTTGCGACGATCGCAAAAACCATAGGTTTGCGGCCATCGCGTAGAGAAAAAATTACGAAAGCGAAAATAAAGGTTGTTAATCAGGGGCATAAAACTTAATTATTTATCTTTTGATTTTTTAGAATTACCAATTATAGCTATTAAAAATCCAATTAACTAAATTCTTAGTTTCTAGAAACCGCTCATTCTTCCCGCCGGCGTTAAGGACGACGGAAATAACCATCCGGCCTTCTTTATCCTGAAAGCGACCCACGAAACAATAACCAGCCTGATCCGTATAACCCGTCTTACCACCTAAAACCTGAAAAGAATTTTGGGCCGGATCAAATAACAAATAATCCGTAGAGTCAACTTTAATATTCTTATCATCTAAAGTCTTAAACTCGTAACTTTCTTGCTCCGTGGCTTTTGCAATCTCCGTCCGGCTTAAAGCTGCTTTCGCAAGTTTTGCTACTTCTTCGGCAGTTGAAACGTTATTGGCACTTAACCCTATTGGGTCATCGAAATGCGTCTGACTTAAACCTAAGACGCGGGCCTTTTGATTCATTTTAGAGACAAAATCATTCTCGCTTAAACCCGTGGCATGAACTAAAGCTAATGTTGCGCCATTATCCGAGGCCACTAGACTCGTATAAAATAAGTTTTTAACCGTAACCTGGTCGCCTAAAAATAAATTCAGACGTCCGCCCTCGACATGATCATCGGCCGTAACTTTATAAACTGTTTCCCAACCCGGATTATAGTCTAAAAAAACTAAGGCGGTCATGAGTTTGGTGATACTGGCAATAGGCTGGGTTTCGCTACCATGACTTGACCAGAGAAAGACGCGATCATTTCCGGACAGAACCGCGCTACGCTCCGCTTTAACAATTAATGGTTTAACTCCCGGATTTAAAGAAACAAGCGACGGATTATTAGTTATCGTCGGTAGATTAAGTGGGACAAAAAAGAACGGAATTATTAAATTAAGCAGACAGTAAAAAGCCATAACTTATTTTTCAGTTAAGTTCAGGGTCGCGTCTAAGACTTCGGCTAAAGTTTCAGATTCATGTAATTTACCGTAATCCGGCAAATCCGCAATGCTACTCAAGCCCAAAAAACGGATAAAGTCATGGGTCACGGTATAATAATGTTCGGTCTTCGCCTTATCAAATTTCTCATCAATTAAACCGCGCAAAAGCAAATTTCGGATAATCAAACTACAATTAACGCCGCGAATCCGATCTAATTCTAATTTAGAAATCGGACCGCGGTAAGCGATAATCGTTAATGCTTCCAAGCTCGGTTGCGATAGCTCGCCGGTTGTTTCATCTTTTAAAAATTCTTGGACAAGTGCCGCATTCTCGGCCGCCGTTGTAATCTGATACTGACCGTTATTCTTAATAATGGCCAGCCCGCCGTTATTATTTTTATAATCCGTCATCAGTTCTTCCATCGCCTCTTCAATTTCCTTGGTCTTGAGATTAAGATGAGACGCCAAATCTTTAAGCGCCAAAGGCTTAATCGCGACGAAGAGCAAGGATTCTAATTGGGATTTAAGTGACATATGATAATAATTTATTCTAACCTGGAAATAAAAATTTCACTAAATAACTCTTCCTGCTCAAAGAATAACTCCTTTTGTTTAGCGAGCTCTAAAACCGCTAAAAAACTGACAATGACTTCGGTTTTAGTCTTCGCTTCTCCTAAGAAACGGGAAAAATTAACTTTAATCTTATCGATGATTATTTTTTTTATCAACGCGATCTTGTCGTCAATATTAATCTTCGGTTCTAAATGCTGTTCCGGTAAAATTTCTTCTCGCTCTCGGGCTAAGTTCTCAATAATTTTTAAAAATTGTTCTTTAAGGATAAGAATGGTTAATTTGGTCGGGGGTGAGAAAACCGGAAGATTAAACTGGCCGCGGCGATTCTTAATCAAGGGCGGTAAGAATAGAAATTCTTTCTTGGCAATCTGCTCTTTAATCTTCGCACTCGCACTGATAAATTCCTTATACATCCGGAGCTGTTTTTCCAAATCATCAATTTCTTCGTCCGCTGTTTCAGAATAAAGATAAGGTAAAAGCGCTTTTGACTTGATATATAATAATTTCGCGGCCACGACTAAAAAATCCGCCATTTCTTCCGGATCAATCTGATCGGCAGCAGAACGAATCCGCGCGATATATTGATCAGCAATTTTAGCCAGATTAATTTCCGTAATATCCATCTCCTCATTCTCAATTAAGGAGAGTAGAAGTCCCAAAGGACCAGAAAATTTTTCAGTCGTAAAATCCATCATAATTATTTGGTCACGGCAGCCGACGTAGTAAGCGCCCAAAGATTACCCCTTAAGCATTGGTAACCGGCAGTATGATTCTTGTCGCCCGGATAAGCCGGGTAAGAGACGGCCGTAACACCCGCTTTAGTCTGGCTCGTATCGCTACTGGCGCGGAACTTAGCGCAGAACTCAAAATCAGTCTCATTTAATTTTTGATAAACAATCGGCGTTTTCGTTTCCGGGTCAACTAAAGCGCTCGAATCAAAATAAACGTTTTTCGCCGCTCGTAAGCTTTCTAAGCTGTCCGGTAATTTTTTCTCGGCCGCATAATAAGTATTCACGGCGCTTTCTAAAGTCGAGATATTATTAACCAGAGCCTGATCTAAACGGCGGAGGCGGGCGGTTTTCGGCGACTCGACAAAGAACCAAGACGCGATAAAAGCCGCGGCAATCAAAACCAGGGTCGCCCAGAAGAATACCTTGATAATTCTATCTTTCTTCACGACGTCCTCCCTTTTAATGTCATAGAAATAGAAAGAAAAGACGATCGCGGAAATAATAAAGACGGTCCCGGCTTTTAAGATAAATTGGCTCGTTAAATCACCGGCTAAGAAACTATTAATCACGCTAATAAAAACCCCGAGAATAATCAAAGAGGAAACGAGAATTGTGAGGTATGTTAACCAACGGCGAACCCCGGAATCTTTAAGGATTTCTTCTTTTCTCAAACCTTTCAGAATCAGAAAAAAAATGAAATAAAAAATCGGCGTCGCAATCAGGAGCGCCGAAATCGCAAAACGAAGCGGTCCGTCAAAATTACCATTCGAATAATTTAAGACATCAGGCAAGGTTTTGTCGATAATACTAAACGCGATCATACCCACGGCAATAGCCATGAAGACGAGCGCCACGAGCGACAGGAGATAATAAAAAGCGTACTTCGCATTTTGCTTGTTGCTCATATATTTTTAATAGTTAAAATTCAGCGTTCTTGGGCGTGCGCGGAAACGGAATCACGTCGCGGATATTGGCCATGCCGGAAAGATACATAATCAAACGTTCAAAGCCTAAGCCGAAACCGGCGTGCGGCACTGAACCGTATTTGCGAATATCCAAATACCAAGCGTAGTCTTCTAATTTCAAACCCATATCTTTCATCCGACTCTCTAACTTTTCCAAGCGCTCTTCCCTTTGGCTACCACCGATAATTTCGCCAATACCAGGCACAAGTAAATCCATGGCGGCTACGGTTTTCCCGTCGTCATTTTGTCGCATATAAAAAGCCTTGATATCTTTAGGATAATTAATAACAAAAACCGGTTTCTGATAAACTTTATCGGTTAAATAACGTTCGTGCTCTGTCTGCAAATCAATGCCCCATTTCACTGGATAAACAAATTTTTCACCTGATTTTTCTAAAATCTCAATCGCCTCAGTATAAGTAACGCGGCCAAAGTCAGAATTCAAAATATTATTTAAGCGCTCGCTAATTCCCGCATCAATGAATTTATTAAAAAATTCCATTTCCTCTGGCAATTCTTTTAAGACATGGCTAATTAAATATTTCAGCATCTTCTCAGCCAAATCCATATCAGCCGCTAAATCGGCGAAAGCCATTTCCGGCTCCATCATCCAGAATTCGGAGGCGTGACGCGTTGTGTTTGAATTCTCGGCGCGGAAAGTCGGACCAAAAGTATAAACTTTATTTAAGCCCATCATCAAGGCTTCGGCGTTGAGCTGGCCGCTCACGGTTAGTCCCGCTTTCTTACCAAAAAAATCTTGCGCATAATCAATTTCGCCTTTCGGATCAAGCGGCGCTTTTTTTAAATCTAAAGTTGTCACCTGAAACATTTCTCCGGCGCCTTCGCAGTCGCTCGTCGAAATAATCGGGGTATGAACATAGGCGAAACCCTCTTCCTGAAAAAATTTATGAATCGCGTAACTTAAAACCGAGCGCAAACGAAAAACCGCCGAGAAAGTATTACTGCGACCGCGCAGATGCGCGATGGTTCGTAGAAATTCAAAACTATGTTTCTTTTTTTGCAAGGGATAATCAGCCGCGGCCGGACCGAGAATCGTAATTTTTCTCGCTTTTAATTCAAAAGGTTGGCCAGCGGCCGGTGACTCAACTAAGTCGCCGCTAATTTCCAAGGATGAGCCGATAGTGGCTTTTTCAATCTCTAAAAAATTCGCGAGCTCGACCGAAAAAACAATCTGCAAGCTCTTGAAAAAGGAGCCGTCATTAAGTTCGATAAACCCGAAGTCTTTTGAAGACCGCACCGTGCGCACCCAACCCGAAACAATCACTTCCTTATTTAAGTAAGCGGCGCTATCGCGATATAATGATTTAATTAAAATTTTAGACATAGAATTAAATTACGGCTTTAAGCGTTTCACATCACGTGGCAATAAACAGGCTTCTTTAACACTATTTAAGCCCAAAATCTTCATGATAATCCGGGCCGGACCAATCCCAACACCACCATGGCTAGGGACACCGTAACGGAAAAAATTTAAATAATCATGGAGATCTTCTAAATTCATGCCTTTAGCCACCGCCTGTTTTTCTAAAATATCGATACGATGCTCGCGCTGGGCGCCGGTCGTAATTTCTAAACCGCGATATAATAAGTCAAAGCTCTTGGTTAACTGCGGATTATCTTCGTGATACATATGATAAAAGGGACGCGCTTCAATCGGATAATCAGTTACAAAAACGAAATCATGATTAAATTCTTTCTTGATAATAACGCCCAATTCCTTCTCTTCTTCCGTGGAAAAGTCATGCGCTTTTTCGCTCTTAACACCGGCTGCTTGTAGTTTATGTTTTGCGGCGGCAAAAGTTATTTTCGGGAAAGGCTTCACTGGTACTTCAATTTCAAGTTCCTGGCCCAAGTCTTCTTTGATCTTTTTAAAACCGGCGATTAGCATATCTTCCTCTTTGTCCATTAAGTCAAAATGCGAATCAAGATAAGAAATTTCAAAATCCCAACCCGTAAATTCGGTCACGTGACGGGTCGTAAAAGAAAGCTCAGCGCGGAAAACCGTCCCGACCATAAAGACTTTTTCAAAACCAGCGGCCATGGCCATCTGTTTATAGAACTGCGGGGACTGGGAAAGATAGGCTTTGCGGTCAAAATATTTAACTTCAAAAACTTCAGAACCGGTTTCGCTCGCCGTGCTCATAAAGCAAGGCGTATAAATCTGTAAAAAATTATTGGCTTTAAAATAATCACGACAACCTTCTTCCAATTTAGTCCAAACCTTAAAAATTAATTGATTTTCTGGGCGGCGTAAATCAAGCCAGCGGAAGTCAAGACGATTATCTAAATTCGCTTCGTTATCGACTTTCGTCAAGACCGGAATCGGTAAATTTTCATCAGCTAAAGAAATTAATTTCACTTGCGCGGCGAGTAATTCAAAATCCTTAACCGGATTAGGGTCATTTTTCTTGGCGGGCTTGGCCTGGAGCGTCCCCGTAACTTCAATCACGCTCTCGAGCGTTAATTTTTCAGCGACGGCGTAAACAGCGGCGTTATCCGCGGCCAAGACAACCTGCATCGTTCCGGAAATGTCATTTAAATCAACAAAAACTACGCCTTTATGTCCACGCTGATTGCGCACAAAGCCGGCCACGGTGACTTCCCCCTGTTCTTGTTTTTTTGCTTCCGCGATTAAAATTCTTGACATATAACTAAATTAATTCCGGCCCTTCTCGGACCTGAATTTATTAAAAATTTATCTTATTCAACTGCTTAAATCTTACCGTATTCTGAGCAATTTATCAAGAAAGAATAAAGTGAAAAATTTGCTTTAAAATTTTGCTAAAATTAAATCAAAAAATGATGATTACTCCTAGCAATCATCAATTTTATCAACTATTGTCAATATAAATAATTAAGAAACAAACTAGTTAAAGATCGTAGCGCAAAAATTTTTCAACAATCTGATATAGCTCCTTAATATGCTTTTTGTCGGTTTTTATTTTTTCAGCTTGACTAAAGCGATTAACCAGAATAAAACGCATCAATTTAATCACGGAGTCAGAAATGCTAACCAAATCCCATTTTAATTCTTCTCCTTTCTGGCTAAAACATTCTTGGCCGACTATGCCCCCGTTTTTCAAATCAAAATAATTTTTACCGGGACGAAGTTTTTCTCGACAAATAAGACAGTGTTCTAACTCCGGCTGATATCCTAACTCCGCCATGAGCTTAAGCGCAAAAAACGAAAAAAATAATTCTCCATTTTCTTTACTTAATTCTTCTCCCGTGCGGCCGGCTTGGAAATTATCCAGAACCGCCAGCCAGCGTGATAATAAAAAAAACAAGCGTTCATCGGCTTGATTCTCTTTGACTAATTTATCAAACCAAGCGAGCGCTCGACCGCCGTAATATAATTTATTTAAATCACTTTTTAAATTAAAGTAAGTCCCGCGCCCCAAGGCGCTACCCAAATAATCAAAATTCTTGCCGCGCACAATCATAATTTCCGCTAAACTAAGCGGCTCTAAATGACCGGCTAATTTCGACTGCAGTTTTTTCGCTCCGCGAGCCACCAATTTTTTCTTACCGAATTCTTTAGTATAAACTGTGACTAAAAGATCATTCTCGCGGTAAGGCTGTCGATTTAAAACAATCGCTAAGGTGTTTTTAGTTTCATCCATATTTAATTCCGATCCAAATAATCTTGTAAAATAATAGTAGCGGCGATTTCATCACGCTCCGCTTTTTCCTTGGCGCCGCCATCTAAGGCGTCGGCGGCTAAGCTGCTTAAGCGTTCATCAAGTAATTCAACCGCTTGGCCGCTTTGCTCCTTTAAATCCGCCACAAATTTTAACCAAGCCTGATTATTAGCCGCTTCCCCGCTCATTTTCTTTGGACTGCCAACTACAATCACATCAATCTGGTCTTGTCTCACCACGGTTAAAACCTCGGCTAAAGTCGCGACTGTTTTAAGCGGCAGAGCCAAACTCGTTTCTTCATCCGCCGTCGCTAAACCAATGCGCTTCTCGCCCCAATCAATTCCTAAATATTTTTTATTTTCCATACTCATAATTAACTGGTTAAAATCTTCGGTCCTTTCTCCGTAATCGCCACGGTATGTTCAAAATGAGCGCTCCAAGAATTATCGCGCGTCAAAACCGTATAACCGTTAGAGGCGACTTTAACGCGCCAATCACCTTCATTAATCATCGGCTCAATCGCAATCACCATGCCCGGTTTTAAAACTAAATTTTCCGATGAATTTTCTTTAATTACAAAATTAAAAACATCAGGCTCTTCGTGCGGCTCGTAACCGACACCATGACCGACTAAATCGCGAACCACGCCATAACCATATTTTGCGGCATGACTCGAAACAGCGCGCGCAATGTCGTTAATCGTGTTCCCGGGCTGGGCTTGTCTAATTCCTAAATCCAAACATTCTCTAGTGACTTTAATTAACTTTTTAGCGTCCGCGCTTATTTTTCCTGCCCCCACCGTGGCGCACATGTCCGTATAAAAACCACCATGAGGTGAATGGGAATTAACAGGTGCCTGCCACTCTTCCTGGAGCTCTGGCGTCGCCGGCCATTCCATACCGAAGTCCAAATCAACAATATCGCCGGATTTAATTATTCTATCCGGCAAAGCGCTGCCATGAACTACCTCATTATTAATCGAAACACAAAGCGTTGACGGGAAAAAAATCCCACTTCCCATTGGATAGTCCTTAAAAGCCGAGGCGCCACCCGCTTCCACTATTAATTTATTAGCGAGCGCTTCTAAACTGCTAGTCGACGCCCCAGGTTTAACTTCCTTTAACAGCAACGACAAAATAGCGGCCAAGCGCCGGCCGCCCTCTCTGATAATACTGATTTCGGTGGCTGATTTTATATAAACCATAATTAAATATTCTTAGTTTCCTTGACCTTTTTATTAGCCCTGACCGAGAGCCAAAGGAAAATAGCTAACAATAAAAAAGTATTAAGCGGCGCGAGCCAAAACGGATATTCATGGCCAAAGCTTTCCAAAACCATCATCGCGCCCAAGAAACCGATGGCGTACATCGCGCCATTTTTTAAATAAGCAAATTTTGTAATTGTGTCCAAACCGCGAATGGTTAGTTCCCTAACGACAAAAGCGCCTAAACCGTTACCTAAAATAATGAGCGGCACACTAATCGTGAACGCAAAAGCGCCGATCACACCGTCAATAGAGAAGGAAGCATCCAGAACCTCTAAATAAAGAATCTTCCCCCAGGCGCTCATCGACGGATTAAGTAATTTTTTCTCCTGCTCTTCAGCATTCTTCTTAAAACCATCGGTAATAAAAAAAGCGGAGACCCCAATGGTCGCGGCTAAAGCCAAAGTCGGATTTTGTTGCAAGGAAAAATAAATAATCGCCGTTGTAAAAATCGAGGAAAAAGCGTAGAACCAAGCGCCCTGGCGATGGATAAAACCCTCGACAAAGAAAGCATATTTTTTTTCTTCCAAAAATAACCAAGATAAAAAAACAAAAAATAGATAAACGCCGCCGCCCAGGAGCAGTAGTGGTTTAGAATGCTCTAAATAGCCGTTCACAGCCGCGCTCCCTGACCAAGCAGACGTAATTACTTCGCCCACCGATAAGGCCGGGTTAGCCATCCAGACAATTAAAAACGGCAATATGCCGCGGACGACAAAAACCGCGAATAAGAGGCCCCAAACTAAAAATAAACGTCGATATTTTTCGGATAGAGTCTTGAGAATACTCGCGTTAACCACCGCGTTATCCACGCTGGAAATAATCTCAAATAAACATAGCCCTAAAACAACGACAACAATATTTAAAAACATATAATCTTAAATGATTAGCGTCGCGGCGCTGGCGCGCCGCCTAATGACCGCGGGGCGCTGTAAGGACTCGCTCCCGGGGCCGGTCTCGCGCCGGGCGCCGGCTTTGTGCCCGGAACTAATTTAGTAAAATCGCCACCACGCGTCACTGATAATAATCTTTGTTTAACCCCATTCGAGCTAATCCCTAATCTAACTTTGGGATCAACTTTAAAATTCGCGTCGGCGCGGACAATACGCTTATCGAGAATAGAGGGGCGAAGACCGCCGCTAGTTGAACGTTCGAGAGTCATATTAATCCTTAAAACTAGTCAGAAGATCTTTAATCTGATCTAAATCATTATACGTTAAGCCTAATTTCAAGCGATTTTCGTAAAGATGATACAAATCCTCCCGAACGGTTAAGCCTGATGGCTTAATGCCATGAATCTTTTTGGCTTTATATTTTGCAATCAAATCCAAAATTATTTTTTGGTTCGCTTGATCCAAATTTTTATAACGCGGGTTAGTCCGCATCATTTCATCAAACCGTTGCTCAATTCGATAAGAGGTTTGATCACTTAAATTTTTAGTCACGTCTTTTAAGTCCATATAATTAAAAATTTTCTTTTAAGGTCGTTCTTAAGACATTATAATGTAATTTTTGTAGCGCTTCTTGGCGATAATCGTGAGTTAGCTGATAAGCCGGCTTGGACGGATCCATATTTTTAATATTTTCTTCTCCGTATTTCTGGAAAGCGGCTTCTAAATCACTATCACTAATTGCTTTTAAATTATAAGCTAATAACAAATCCCTTTTCGCCCAATCGAAGTTATCTCGTTCAATCGCCGATTGCAAAAGTTCAAAAACAACTTCTTGCGGCGCTTCCCCCTTGGCCAAACGCTCCAAGACATCGCCTTCAAAATGCTCATACTGCCCCACGGCATCAGAATTCTGACGATAGGCCTCGACATACTCTTTTAATTTACTGCCTTTGGAGGCGGCGAGATCTAAAAGCGCTTGCTCATTAGAAAAACGTGCTCTGAATTCCGGATAAAAATTATTTTTAAAGGCGTTTAAACGATTGTGCATCTGTTCAATCTTTTCGTTAGGATTAACATCTTTCAACCTCTTATCGCCTAAGGAGCGCATATCCGTACCACGCAAGGTAATTTTCTCATCAGGTCCATGCATGGCATGATATTTTTCAAATAATTGGGTAAACTCCTCATTAGAAAAATTCAATTCGTTAATCGCCGCCTCCCCGGACTTTTCTAAATTTGTGTTTTCTTCTTCCAGTCTTTTGACGACCGCTTGGGCCGCCGGAACATTAGCCGCCCCTAATAATTTATCGGAAAGACCGAAAGAGTTAAGCTCAATTTCCGATTTTTGATCAGCTGATTTTTCCGCGGTTGGTACGTTTGGTTTAAAAAATCTCTCTTCTCCT
>CAIQRY010000003.1 GCA_903874345.1 uncultured bacterium | reverse complement strand
TTTAAACGGGTCAGGCACGACAAGCATGGGGATTTTCTTCCTAGTGCTTTCTGGCTACGGCTAGAAAGTGCCTAGAAGAGATTTTCTTGCCTACCCGTTTAAGCCGGTCTTTTTTATTTCCCAAATTTATTCAAACAAACGGTCTTTGCCGACGATGACGCTAACTTTATCTTTCATGATTCCTATTTCGACCGGTGTGTCTATTTCAACAACGCCATCTAGAATTAGTTTATGGTCGTGATTAGAAATTTTAAAATTATTAGTTGTCAAAAAAGTTTCATCATTTTTACGCGTGCGAATTAGAATTTCTAATTTACCGTCATGGGGGTTTGATTTAATTGTTTCTTTAGCGTCGCTTAATAAATTGATTACTTTAACTTCCCCTCTCTCGTTAATTTCCATCGTGTAATCATCTATTTCTAAAATCGCCCCGGCGCTTTGAATGGAGGCTTGATTTAAAAAGTAATAAGAACCAACTAAACCTAAGTCAATTTTTTCGACTCGTCTGGCTAGTAAAATATTGCAAGCTTCTTCAATGTTTTTAATGCCAAAAGAAGCAGCAATGGAATTATCTTCACCAATCGGGATAATCCCTAATAGAGTTTTCTTTTGAAAATCACCATATATTTCCGTATCGATAATGGCGCCGATGATTTTATTGATAGTTTGGTTATTGCCAACAGCGATAATCGTTTTAGCACCGAGTTTTATTTCATTTTGAATAGTGCCCTTAATATTTTTAATACCACCAAGCCGAATTATTTTGCCGTTTAAACCTAAATCCGTCAGCCGGATTTCCATGCGGTTGATTGATTTATTATATTTGATCTTATCTAAGTAGTCGTCGTAAATATAGACGTACATAAGGTTACTTTAAACTAGGAGGGGATTATTTGGCTTCTCCGGTTTCCTCAACTTTTATTTTTTCTGATTTTCTATGTTCTTCGGGTGACATCAAAAGTTGTCCGTTAACTACCGCCCCTTTTTCAATTGAAATTTCACCATACTGGACGTCACCAAAAATTTTAGCCGTGCTGCCAATAGCTAGGTAATTTCTAGCCTTAACATTACCACGGACTTCCCCGTTGATAATGGCATCTTTAGCTTCCACGTTAGCGATCACTTTAGCGCGGTCACCGACTAAAAGGTTATTTTCGGTCTTGAGTGAGCCTTCAAGCGCGCCCTCAATGATAATGCTTCCCTGCCCTTGGAAATTTCCTTTGACTTTAATAGAAGCACCAATGATAGTTTCGGCATCCTTGAATTTTTCTAGCTTGTTGTCTTTAGAAAACATATGGTTAAGTTTAAAATAAAAGCAGTTAAAGATTAATAATTACGCTTTCATTTTAGGTTAATCTTGATAGCTTGTCAAAGAAAATTTTGCCCTAGTTTAATTGAAAAAGATATATAATTATTGTAGAATTAGGGCACTGGTCCCCATAGTTCAACGGATAGAACGAGAATCTCCTAAGTTCTAAATCCAGGTTCAATTCCTGGTGGGGACACCTTTTGGCTAATATTGATATAAGTATATGTTTATGTCAATTGTATTGACAAAAATAGTATATTATATCATAAAACGCTCTTGACTTTTCTATCTATTGGGTTATTATATATTTATAGTTTTTAGTTTATTCTTAGCTTCAAAATATTAATTGTTCCACGTAGAACAATTTTATAAGATCGGGCCATTAGCTCAGTTGGCTAGAGCGCTTCCATGGCATGGAAGAGGTCAAGGGTTCAAGTCCCTTATGGTCCACTAATAAAAAATCCCGAGTACTATTATTCCTTGGGATTTTTTTTATTGAGTACCAGATAGTACAAAGCCATGAAAATAGCTATAACCAGGATTGTCCCGGAGCTGGAAATTATGAGACCTAAACTATTTATCCATATTCCATATCCCAAAGAGGCCACCGAGTTAGCTAAAAATGAAATTATCAGCCAGGGTTCAATATTATTTACATTCTTTGTTTTCTCTATTTCCCTAACCTGTGGCATTATGGCAAAAGTAGCTACAATCAACATGGCCAGCAATGACCAGTTCTTATTTACAAATAATATTATGGGGATGGTTATAATCAGAAAGGGAGAAATTATTATTTCCTTCCTAAAAGATCCATTTTCTTTAATACGGTACTTAATTAAACTGATAATTACCGGTATAAAAAGAAGTCCAACAACGTTATTTATAACTAAGGCGCCGCTATGGATAAGAAAGCCATACAAAAAATAACCTGAATAGTAAAAAAGCTGAAACGAGAAGAAGGGAAGTTTAAGACTTGCCCCTGATTCATTTCGGCGAATTCTTCTGTTCTGTCTGATAAGCGCCCATGCCTGAAAAGCTGTTACAATAAGGACTATTATCAGCGTGATTATTGTTTGCGTAGATCCGTGCCCCTGGTACTCAATTGTTTGTTTGATCAAATTCTCAAAGTACATCACTAAACTATTTTTACGGGTTTATATGATTATATTCTTTGCTTCTTGTAAAGTCAAATATTATTTATCATTAAACACTTATTAAACAGTCATATAAGAAAGTAAATTTTTTTATGAAAATGTAGATAAGAAATAGGAATAATTAAGTCTACATTAATGTAGACTTATCTTTTTATATTTGGCTAATATTAAATAAATAACATGTTTTTAAAGATTAGAAAACAATGTCTCAAAAGATAAAATATTGATAAAATATAGATAAATTTTTGTTAAATTCTTAATTTGCTTTTAAGGTTTAAAAACTTTATAATTAAAAGAGAAAACATTATTAGAACGATTATTAGCCCATGAAAATTGGGATAATTATTTTTTACTAAACTTTATGTATGATTTGATTATTATTGGCGCTGGCCCGGCTGGTATGACCGCCGCTATTTACGCAGTTAGAAGGGAAATGAAGACTTTAATGATCGGCAGGGAAGTCGGCGGGCAAATGATTTGGGCCAATGAGATTGAGAATTATCCCGGTTTTGAAAAGATCAGCAGTTTTGAATTAATTAATCGGATGAAGCAGCAAGCGCTAAATTTTGGCGCCGAACTTAAGGAGGATGAGGTTAAAGAAATAAAAAGAACGGCTGAAGGAAATTTTTTGTTGTATACTAATCGAGAAACGTTTGAGGCGCGAAGTGTTTTGATTGCCATGGGTCTTTCGCCGCGTCGCCTGGCGGTCCCAGGTGAGGTAGAATTTAATGGCAAGGGCGTTTCCTATTGCGCTAATTGTGACGGGCCTTTTTACCGCGGCAAAACGGTAGCTGTTATTGGTGGCGGTAATTCCGCCCTGGACGCTGCTGAAGTTTTATCAAAAATGACGAAACAAGTTTATCTTATTCACCGCGGTGATAATTTTCGCGGTTTCGAAGCTTTGCAAGAAGAGATTAAATCTCGGCCGAATATTGAGATTCTCTTAAACACGGAAGTTAAAAATATTTTAGGTACTCAGAAAGTAGAAAAAATGCAGGTAATTAATAAAACGACTAATGACGAGAGGACTATTGAGCTCGAGGGAGTGTTTATTGAAGTCGGACGCCTAGCTAGCACGGATTTAGTCGCTGATTTTGTAGATAGAAACGAGAAGAGCCAAATTCTGGCTTCGCCCAAAGGAGAAACCAAAACACCGGGGTTGTTCGCGGCGGGCGATGTGACCGATTGTGAATTTAAACAGATAACCGTGGCGATTGGTCAGGCAACTACGGCCGCGCTAAGCGCCTATCAGTATTTACAATTAAAACAAGGGAAGTCATTCGTGCCCAAAAACTACTAAGTTTGCTATAATAAAGGTAGAGAATAAAAAAAGTAAGCGCTTATTATATGATGGTAAAAAAAATTAATTTAGTGGCTGCCGATATGGGTTATGGTCACCAGCGTGCGGCTTATCCCCTAATGACTTTAAGCGGTGGAGAGATCATTACCATTAATAATTACGAAGGTATCCCTGATTGGGAAAAAAAATATTGGCTCAGCAGTGAGCACTCTTATAATCAGATTTCACGCTTTAAAAAAGTGCCCTTACTCGGGACTTTAGTTTTTGGAGTTATGGATTCTTTCCAGAAGATAGAACCATATTATCCTTGGCGTGATTTAAGTCGTCCGACGGCTCAGCAAAAATTCTTTTTTAAAGCGATTAAAAAAGGCTTAGGCCAGCATTTAATCAATAAATTAAACTCAAGCGGGCTGCCCTTGGTAACGACTTTTTTTGTGGCCGCTTATGCTGCGGAATACCATAATTATCAAGGCGATATTTATTGTATTGTTTGTGACTCTGACGCCTCGCGAGCCTGGGCACCGCTAGAACCGAAAACTAGTCGAATTAAATATCTTTTGCCAACCGCTAAACTTAAAAAAAGATTTTTGATGTATGGTGTTAAAGAAGAAAATTTATTTATTACTGGTTTTCCTTTGCCTTTAGAAAACATCGGTGAGGATCGAGAAATTTTGCGAGTCGATTTGGGTCGTAGAATTAATGCTCTTGACCCGCAAGGGAAGTATCGCCTCGCGTATTCGAGTTTGCTCGAAAAAATCGCTCCCCTGGCTTTAGAAAAAAAAGCTGCCCCCCTCTCCATAACTTACGCGGTTGGTGGCGCCGGAGCGCAAACCGAGGTTGGGGTTGCTATTTTAAATCATTTATCTTCTAAAATTAAGGAAGGAAAAATTAATTTAAATTTAGTGGCCGGCAATCGCTCGGAAGTTAAAAATTATTTTGAACGAGCAATTAAAGGCCAGGGCTTAGACAGCTCGGCTAATGTCAAAATTATTTTTGCGCCTGATAAGATTGATTATTTTAAGAAATTCAATATCTGTCTAAGAGAAACGGACGTCCTGTGGACCAAACCGTCGGAATTATCTTTTTATTGTGCTTTAGGCTTACCGGTCATCATTTCTACGCCCGTCGGCAGCCAGGAAGATTTTAATCGAGAGTGGCTGATAGCAGTCGGCGCTGGCTTAGACAGTTTACCCGTCGAATATATTTCTGAGTGGTTGCCGGATTTATTAGATTCCGGTCGTTTGGCTCATTTAGCCATGGATGCTTTTTTGAATGCCGAGAGCAGGGGGGCTTATCAAATTGAGAAGTTAATCAATAAATAATTTATGTCTTGGGTTCTTGTCGCTATTTCGGCCTATTTAATTTTAGCGGTTGCTAATTTATTAGATAAATTTTTGGTGGATAATGTTTTGCCTAGTGGCAAAGCCTATGCTTTTGTCGCCTGTATCTTAGGGGCCTTAGTGACAGTAGCCGCGCCTTGGTTTTTAGTCTGGCCGGGGCTTGGTTTGTTTTTATTCAATTTGCTTTTAGGTGGCATTTTTGCGGTCGCTCTTTGGCTTTTATATGAAGCTTTGCGTCGCGGGGAAGCCTCTCGCGTCTTAGTTTTTATTGGCGGTACAACACCAGTTTTTTCTTTAATCTTTTCTCTACTATTCTTTAAAGAACATTTTACGACTAGTCAATGGTTGGGTATTGCCTCTCTGCTAGTAGGCGTTTTTATTATTGCTTTTTTACCGACTTCCCGCAGCTTTTTATCTCGGGTGATGCATAAGTTGAAAATAAGCCAAGGGGAATTAAAAACTAATAGTTTATTAATTGCCGTTTTTTCGGCGCTCGCTTATTCCCTGTATTTTATTGGTAGTAAATATGCCTATAATACTCAGCCCTTCGGTAGTGTTTTTATTTGGACGCGGCTCGGCTCGGTTCTTTTTGTTCTGCTATTTTTAGTCAGAAAAAAAGACCGCCAAGAAGTTATTAGTGCTTTGCACCAACCTAATAAAAATAAAAATAAATGGTTAGTATTTTTTAATCAAATTTTAGGCGCTTCGGGTTTTGTTTTGCAGAATTATGCAGTTTTCCTCGGCTCCGTAGCCCTGGTTAATGCCCTGCAAGGCGTGCAATACGCTTTTCTTTTGATTATTAGTGCAATTTTGGCTTTGCTCTCACCCAAGCTTTTAAAAGAAACTTTTTCCTGGCGAATAATTATTCAAAAGACCTTGGCGATTTTGATTATCGGTCTTGGTCTGTATTTAATTATTTTTTAATATGCCCCAGCGTGCCACCACGAAAGAAATAAAAGTGGTCGATAAGAATAAAAGACGACGTCGGATCAGGTTCTGGCATTTAATTGTGTTAGTATTTTTTTTATTAATCATTTATTTTTTTAAGTTTGCTTCAAATTATCCGCTTAAAGAAGACTTAAAGCATCGCCCTAATTTTTTTGGCGTCACTTTTTCTAAAAAATATTGCGGCGAAATTGGTTTAGACTGGAAAGAAGCTTATTTGGCCGTGCTTGATGATTTAAAGGTAAAAGAAATTCGTCTCCCCGTTTATTGGGACGAGATTGAACCACAAAAAAATACCTTCGATTTTTCGGATTATGATTATATGATTCAGGAAGGGGCAAAGAGAAATGTAAAATTTATTATGAATGTAGGTTGGCGCTTGCCGCGTTGGCCAGAATGTCATTCCCCGGAATGGGCCGGACAAAAAAGTTTGGCCTCGACTCAGGCCTTTGCCCTTGATATGTTGAATGAGGTTGTTAATCATTATAAAGGTAATTCGGCGATTATTGCCTGGCAAGTCGAGAACGAACCATTGTTTAATGCTTTTGGAATTTGCCCATCTAGCGATCTTAATTTTTATAAATCAGAATTAAATGCCGTTAAAAAATTAGACGGCCGACCAATCGTTATTTCGGCGACCGGCGAGCTCAGTACTTGGCAAGAAGAATCAAGACTGTCTGATATTTTTGGCAGCACGCTCTATCGCGTCGTTTGGGGTCCTTGGACCGGCTATATTCGTTATCCTATTCCGGCTTGGTTTTATCGTTTCAAGGCCTATTTAGCCGGTATTCAACCGGAAGATCGTTTAATTATTGAACTACAGGCCGAGCCCTGGGTTCCTAATGGCAATATAATCTATTTAACGGCGGCCGAAGCCAATAAATCCTTTAATTTAGGCCAATTTAGAGCTAATTTACAGTATGCTATTAATGTTGATTTTAAAAAGGCTTATCTTTGGGGCGTGGAGTGGTGGTATTGGCAGTATAAAAACGGCGACCCGAGCTATTGGGAATTAGCGCGTACAATTTTTAACTAGAATTTTTGTGTTATCAATTATTATACCGACCCTTAACGAAGAAAAATATTTGCCGCGGCTTTTAGAATCAATTAAAAAGCAGTCCTTTTCGGATTATGAGATAATTGTATCGGACGGTAATTCTCAGGATAAGACCAGGGAAATTGCCACGGCCGGTGCTTGTTTGTTTATTACAAGTGATAAACGTTTGCCGGCGCATCAAAGAAACGAAGGGGCTCGACAGGCCAAGGGCGATGTCTTTTTATTTTTGGACGCTGATACCGTCTTGCCGGATAATTTTTTAAAAAATGTCTATTCGGAGTTTAAAAAAAGGAATTTAGCCGCGGCCGGTTTTTATTTGAAATTTGATTCAAGGCATTGGTTGTATTTAGCTTACAATAGTGTTTATAGCTTGCTATGTTTTTTTGGTCAGTATTTTAAACCGGCTTCTGTTGGTGTCGGTATTATAGCGCGACCAGAATTTCATCGGGCGATTAGCGGCTTTGATGAAACGGTTTTTATCGGAGAAGACTATGACTACACGACACGAATTAATAAACTAGGAAAATTTAGAATGCTTAACTCTAGTTTTATTTATTTTTCGCCTCGCCGTCTGGAAAAAGAAGGTTATTTTCGAGTAATTAGGAAATGGATTAAGGCTAGCCTGTATTTTATCTTTAAAGGGCCGATTCGGAAGAAGATCGTTGAATATGAATTTGGTAA
>CAIQRY010000002.1 GCA_903874345.1 uncultured bacterium | reverse complement strand
GGCATCAAAATACAAAGTGATCCACCAAGCATGGCAGGAGAAGGCCATGAGGTTTTGCTGTATTCGCGTTACTATTATAGCCAAGGAATCAAACAATATAAGGGAGTCAGGATTATTTCAGTCCCGAGTTTAAAAAGTAAAAATCTAGAAGCAATTACTAATACTTTTTTTGCCTGCTTAGATTTAGCTTTCCGTAAAGTGGATATTATTAATTTTCAAGCTATTGGCCCGGCTTCTTTAATCTGGCTGATTAAAATTTTAAAACCGGGGACGCCAGTCGTTTTCACTTTTCATTGCCAAGACTATTACCACCAAAAATGGGGCGGCTTTGCGCGTTGGTATTTAAAACTGGGTGAAAAAATCGGCTGTCGTTTTGCTGACAAAGTTATTGTTACTTCTCGCGTTCTCCAAGATTATGTCAAAAATACTTATCAATTAGCGGCCGAGTATATCCCTTATGGCGCCGCGACGCCGGAAAAAATTGAAGTTTCTAGTATTCGTCGTTGGGGTTTAGAAAAAAACAATTATATTGTTTCCATTGGTCGTTTAGTCAGACATAAAGGCGTTCATTATTTGATTGAAGCCTTCAAACAGACTACGACTGATAAAAAATTAGTCATTGTTGGCGAAGCCGCTCATACGGCAGACTATGCCGCTGAATTAATGGCTTTAGCTAAAAATGATGAACGCATTATTTTTACTGGCAATCAGACGGGCCGTGACTTAAAAGAACTTTTTTCTAACGCCTATCTTTTTGTGCAACCCTCTGAATATGAAGGCCTGTCCGTTGCTTTACTTGAAGCGATGGGTTTCGGTTTAGCTTGTTTGGTCAGTAATATTTCTCAAAACGAGGAGGCCGTGGCGACCAACGGTCTGACTTTTGAAAATAAGAATGTTAATGATTTAAAAGAAAAATTAAATTTTTTAATTAATAATCCGAATGAGACCGAACGTTTTGGTCGGGCCGCTTTAGCTCGCGTTAAGCAAGAATATAATTGGCCGAAAGTTACGGCCGCAATTACGAGCTGTTTTGCTGAAACCATCAAAAACGATAAATTTACGAAAGATAAATTTTCAAATACAAAAATTGTACCTTTAAAAGTTAATTAAGTAGACGTAAAAACACAGAAAATAATCAACACCTAAACAAGGAAGAGAAATGAAAACGATGAACAATCTGGTTAAGGGCTCTGTCATCAGAACCTTAACTGTTATTTTTTTTATGGCCGCCGTCATGGCTTGCCAGAAAATGGAAAAATGGGAACCAACTAAGCCAAGCGCAACGAATGGCTGGGATAAAAATGGTTATCATCTGAACGTGAACTTACAGATATCGGCCGATACGAGTATTGCTTACAAACTCGTGAATTTTACAATTTCCGTCACTGATGCTAATCACAACGTTATTCCGGGAGTGAATTTCATTTTCGGTGATAACACTTCAACAATCGGTGGGGAAGTAATGCATGCCTATCAAGCGACCGGTCTTTATCCTCTAACAGCTATTGTCCCGGGCGGAACAACCTTTAATGAATTCATGAGAGTCCTCCCTTTCGGCCAATACAACGGCGACTTAGTGGTGAGGCAAATTTACCATAATTATTCTGGTGGAATTTGTTATGACACAATCGGCTTAAATGTTGAATACATCGCTGGTTATCTGAGTCCGGGTATTTACGGCCTGGTCGGTGATTTCAACGGCTGGCCAAATCCGATAAACGCATTTGCTTTGACGCAAACCAGAACCATCGAGGGACATCTTTATGCTCTCTGGCCGATTCAGCATGCCCTAGGCTTAGAGAAATGCTTGCATCTCAAGAATTTCACGGGCGGCGGTTATGCTTATGCATATGCACCAAATTCTAATTATTGGCATACGACAACCGGCAATAATGGGGAACTATGGATTTACTTTACGGCCAACGGTATTTCACCAACTCCTGGCGGTTCTAATCCTTATCCTGGTGCCTGGGGTGATACTGATCCGACGAACTGGATTTTCCGCGGCGACTGCACTTATGACAACACCACGGCCAATGTTACTTTCTACGTTAATAAAGCGGCGGTGAGTAACCCGGTCAGCCCCCAATTCTATTACAGCTTAAACGGCGGATTAGTCTGGAATCATTCTGCTCTTACCGAAACCACCGATTATTATTCCTATGAGGTAAGCAACGTAGGCTATGAGACTCTAGTCTATTTCTATGTTCTGGCTCAAACTGGCACACCGACTTCAAAAGTGGCCGGCGGAGTAATGTACAACTCCACAACCGACTGCTGCCTGATCCAAATCAAAAAACCATTTTAAAGCAGCTGATCACTAACGGATCAATCTATCCCCGGATAAAACTGGGGATTTTTTTATATCAATATCTTGACAATCGAATAGTTAAATACTAGGCTGAAATTAGGAGACACAATATCCACCTATAAAACCCTGAGTTATGAAAGCTCTTTTAAAAACACTAAAAGTTTTGCTAATTTTAGCAACCGTTTTAGCAGTAGAACCCTGCTTAGCCCAAAGCTACACCGTAAATGACCTGAAAGATCTCTTCTACAAAGCTGGCGATCTCGTTACTTATAACAAAAACGATAAAACCTGCGGCTCTTATCAAGTATCAGTTAATTATGCGAGTAAAGAAATCACCACGGTTTATCAGAACCAGGAGCCCACTAAAATAGAATACGGCTCATATTTCGTTATCCGCGGTCAGGAAGATTTGCTACTCGTAGCTAAAGGGAATGAGACCCTCGCTCTTTACCAAGGAGTAAAAATCGAAATTCCAGCCAAAGATTTTTCGGTCACCACTTTTCTGGCCATTAAGTTTGGCCACGGCATCATTTTTCGTTTCGATATTCCCGGTGACTATGTCTACGATTTTTACAACCTTGAAAAAAAAGTCTGGGAAGTAAAGAAATAGGAAGAGCAAAGAATTTAAAAAAAGCGCCCCCACGGACGCTTTTTATATAACTAAGGCAAATTTTTAAAGCCAACGTTTCCGTTTAAAGAAGCCGAACATCACGGCGGAACAGACCAACATAATAGCAATTATAATCGGGAAACCAAAAATAGAGTCAACAAACGGCATAACTCGAGTATTCATTCCAAAAATAGCCGCTAAAAGATTTAAAGGCAAGACGATAACGGAAAAAACGGTCAACGTTTTCATGATATTAGTTAAACGATCATTAAGCATTGACTCATTCGTATTATTTAAAACCTCGACCATTTCTTTCTGATTATCTAACATCTCCCAGATCCGTTTTGAATGTTCGACTAAGCCATTATAATATTTTTTAATGGCATTTCTTTCGACCAAGCTACTTTCCATCTCCATTAATTTTTGCAAGATGTTCTTATGATTCTGCATGATGCGGCGGATATTAACGATATTACGGCGCAAGGTTAAAATGCGCTTAACCGCTTCTTTCTGGTTACCGGAAAAAATGAGTTCTTCTACTTCATTAATATCTAAACTGCTTTCGTCTAAAAGCTTGTAGCAACTATCAATCAAATGACCCAAAATTTCATACAGCAAAATTGCCGAAGACTCTAAGGAATAAGAAAGAAGGGAATCTGGACTTTTCTTACCGAGATTAAAAAAGTCGGCTAATGCTTTTAAATCATTGTTATTAACGGTAATTAGGAAGCCGTGGCCAATAAAAAAATCGACTTCCGCGGCAATAATCCGATCATTCTTAAAAATCGGGAAATGCAAAACTAAACAAAGATAATCCGGACCATTAAAAATCATGGGGCGCTGGAAAGAAACCGAAGCGGCCGCCACTTTTAGATGGACGAGATCAAAATTAAAATTCTTACGTAAATAATCAATCTCGTTCTTGCCAGCATTCACGATATTAATCCATCTGAGGGAAGGGGTGGTCTTGGGATTATCGATTATCAGTTCCTCGACACGATCGGTGATTTTTTTATAATTAGCCATAAAAATTAAATTTTGTTTTGACGAAAGACGTTTTTTATAATAAAATCAAGGTATCAATATTATAACATATGGCTAATATTTTGGGAATAAATTTAAACGAATTGGCAAGAGCCGAGGTTCTAAAAAAGATTAGGGGATTCCTTAATTCCTCCGAGGGCCATTTTATTGTTACTCCTAACCCTGAAATCATTTTAGCCTCTCACCATGATGAAGAATTCTTCCATATTTTAAACCAAGCCGACCTCGCTATTGCCGATGGCTTCGGCCTTAAAATCGCGGGCTTAATTTTAGGCAAAAAAGTACCGCGTCTTACTGGTGCGGATTTGACTTTAGATCTTTTAAGGCAAGCTAATGAACAGGGGACTAAAATTCTGATTTTAAATTGGCAAGACGGGCTATCGACCAAAGAGGAAATTAACGCCGCGCTCCAAAAAGAATACCCTAATTTAAATTTCTTAGTTCTCAATATTAGTCGTGATATTATTCTAAAAGACGAACTTAAACAAACCATTAATAATTTTGCACCAGCTATTCTTTTTAATACCTTAGGTTTTCCTTATCAAGAAAAATTAATTTTCCATAATTTAAAGAACTTGCCCACGGTTCGCGTTGCTCTAGGTATCGGCGGTTCTTTTGATTTCATTACGGGTAAAATACGCCGCGCTCCGAAATTAATGCGTTATTTAGGCCTGGAGTGGCTTTGGCGTTTATTTAAACAACCAAAGAGACTAAGACGAATTTATAATGCGACCTTCGTCTTTACCAAAAAATTAATCTTAACCCGTTTTATCGTTCCGCACTTATACCGCCCCAATGTCGCCTGTTTCTTATATAAAAAAGAAAACAGAAAAATCAAAGTTCTAATCGTCGAACGAGTTGACGAACCGGGCCACTGGCAGCTTCCGCAAGGTGGCCGCGACGGGGAAGACGTGGCTACGGCTGGCGCACGAGAATTAAGAGAAGAGACCAGTACTACGGCGATAATTATCAAGGGTGTTTTCAAGGATCTTTATCGCTATTCTTTTCCCAAAACCGGCGACCAGGAAAGGTATCGCGGCTCGCGCCGTTATCAACTTGATTATAAAGGCCAGAGCCAAAGTCTTTTTATCGCCGAGTTTACTGGCTCTGACTCTGACATAAAAATTAATTACTGGGATCACCGCGCTTGGCAATGGATTGACCTCGACCAGCTACTTGCCGTTCTTCATCCGCTCCGCCAACCCGGTGCCAAAATATATCTTACGAAATTTCAATCCTTAAAAAATATTTAATCAATAACTATATGTGCTTTGGTAAAAATAAAGTTCGTCTCCGTTTTGCACCCTCACCCACCGGTTTTTTACATATCGGCAATCTTCGCTCCGCCTTATTCGGCTATCTCTTAACCAAAAGCCAGGGCGGTAAATTCATCCTGCGTATTGAGGACACTGATCAGAAAAGGGAAGTTACGGGAGCGGTTGATAGCTTAATGAGTATTCTCAGCTGGGTCGGTATTGAATTTGACGAGGGTCCTAAGCAAGGCGGCTCCTACGCCCCTTATATTCAAAGCGAACGATCAAAAATTTACCAAAAACTATCAACACAACTATTAAACGCGGGTAAAGCCTACCGTTGTTTTTGTACTGAAGAACGCCTAACAACTATGCGAGCAGAACAAGAGGCGAATAAAAAAGCGCCCCGTTATGATCGTTTGTGTCGTAATTTAAGCCTTGCGGAATCTAACCGACGCGCTCAGACTGGCGAAGCGTTTGTAGTCCGACAAGCCATTCCGTTTGATGGCGAGTTAGTTGTTCACGATGAACTACGCGGTGATATTAAATTTAAATTAAGTGATTTAGACGATCATGTCCTAATTAAATCCAATGGCATTCCGACTTATCAATTTGCTAATATCGTTGACGACCACCTCATGAAAATCTCCCACGTTACTCGAGGTGATGAATGGTTGCCGTCCTTCCCAAAAAATATCTTGCTTTATCAAGCTTTTGGTTGGACACCACCGAAGTTTATCCATCTTCCTTTAATTCTTAATAAAACCGGAGGTAAATTAAGCAAGCGCCAGGGCGATGTTTACGTCGAAGATTACCGCACTAAGGGCTACTTGCCGGAAGCAATCGTTAACTTTTGCGCGCTTCTCGGCTGGCACCCTAAAAGTGAGCAAGAATTTTTTAGTCTTAAAGAATTAAAAAAAGATTTTTCCATAACCGGCTTAGGGGCTAGCCCGGCCGTCTTTGATATAGAAAAACTCGATTATTTTAATAGTCATTATCTACGCCAAAAGACGCTTGCGGAATTAAGCAATCTTTGCCAACCTTTCTTAATTCAAGCGGGTTATAAAATTTCTACTCAGGCGCAACTCGAAAAATTTATTAGTCTAGCGCAGGAAAGAATGAAAAAAATTAGCGATGTCGTTGAATTAACATCTTTCTTGTTTGCGTTAGCGCCCTACGAAGCAAATTTATTGTGCTGGAAAACGCAAGCGCTGGAAACTGCTAAAAATAATTTACGGGAATTAAGAGATGAACTTCAAAATATTTCAGTTAGTCTTTGGACTAAAGAATATTTAGAAAAAAACGTTTTAGCTTGGCTTAAGGCCGGCGAGCGTAAAAATGGTGACTATCTCTGGCCGCTACGCGTTGCTTTAAGCGGTTTAAAAAACAGCCCCGGACCCTTTGAAATTGCGGACGCTCTCGGTCAAGAAGAAAGTTTAAAACGTTTAGAAAAAGCTTTGAAATAATGCTATAATAATTAAACATGAAAAAAGGCTGTTTTAAATCAGGTCTAATTCTTGTTACATTAACCGGGCTCCTGGCCGCGGCGCCTTTGGTTTGGGGGCAATATACTGGTGTTAACCAAGAAATTAGTGATTTAAATCAAAAAATACAAAATCAAAAAAAACAATTAGAGACAATCGCCGCTAAACAAAAGGCCTACCAGGCGCAAATCGACGCCAAAGTCAAAGAAAAAAATAATCTGAACAATCAGCTAAGCATCATTGAAAATCATCTGGCTAAAACTCAATTAGATATTGATAGCACCAATCTACAAATCGATGAAACCGGCTTGGAAATAAAAAAAATTGAACTTGATAGCGCCACCCTCGACCAAAAAATCGACCAAGAAAAGAAACAAATCGGCGATTTATTAAACCTGCTCAATCAAAAAAACCAAGTATCCACTTTAGAAATGCTTTTAGCTAACGACTCCTTAGCGGATTTTTTAAATCAAAGCAAGTATTTAAAAGATATTAATAAAAAATTACTGGATAATGTTGAAAATTTGAAACAAGATAAAAACCAATTAGACCAAAACCGCGCGGACTTAAACGATAAAAGTAACCAACTCTTAACACTTAAATCTAAGTTAGAAGATAAACAGAATAATTTAACTTATGAACAATCCGGCAAAACCGAGCTTTTAGCGCAAACCAAGTCTTCCGAGAAGCAATATCAGGCTCTCTTACAACAGGCAATTAACGAGCAAAGACAAGCCGAGTCAGATTTAGCAACGGCTGAACAAGCGCTGCGCCAAAAGATGTCACAAAGCCAGCGCAATCGTTTAAACAGCGGCAGCGGCACTATTAGCTGGCCGGTACTGCGCAATACCGTTATGACGCTTTTTCACGATCCCGATTATCCTTATCGAAATATTTTAGGCGAACATCCAGGCTGGGATATTCGCGCCAAGCAGGGAACAACGATTACGGCAGCGGGTGATGGTTATGTGGCCAAGGTTAAATTTGACGGTACGAGAAACTATGCTTATATCATGATTATTCATAGTAACGGCCTCGCCACGGTTTACGGCCATGTCTCAGCGGTTTATGTCACTCAGGACCAATATGTCATAGCCGGACAGTCCATTGGTCGTTCCGGCGGCATGCCGGGCGGTATCGGCTCCGGACCATTTACGACTGGGCCCCATCTTCATTTCGAAGTACGCTTAAACGGCCTTCCGGTTGACCCGGCTAATTATTTGGATTAAAAACAAAACCCGGTTTAGAAAACCGGGTTTTTTAGATATCTAAACTTTAGTTAAAGCTTTCGTCCATCATGCACTTTGCGATGAATATCGCGTAATTGCTTATTGGTGACGTGGGTATAAATCTGAGTCGTGGCAATATTACTATGACCTAAAAATTCCTGAACCGTTCTTAAATCTACGCCTTGATTAAGAAGATCGGTCGCAAAAGAATGGCGTAAAGTATGCGGCGTCGCCATGACCGGCAGGCCGGCCATAATCACATATTTTTTAACGATATCTTCAATACTTTTAACCGTTAGGCGGCGCGACACATTGGTCTTAGCACTACCACGGCGATAATTGATAAATAAAGCGTTGTCGAAATCTTTCCGTTCATTTAAATAAGCTCTTAAAGCTTTGACGGCTCGAACAGAAAAATAAACAGTCCTAATCTTACTGCCTTTGCCGATAACCGCGGTTTCGATATCCTGTGTATCCTCCTTAATTCGTAATTGATCGCAATTTAAGGCCGCGAGCTCCGCTACACGCAGTCCGGTCGAAAATAGGGTCTCAAGTAGGGCTCGATCGCGCAAACCGATAATATTATTTCCCGCGGGCGCTTCTAAGAGACGGGATAATTGATTCAAGGTCAAAAATTTTATTTCTTTATCCGCCTTATCTTTCGCCAACTTGACTTTGGAGGGCGGTAGGGAAGGAATATCCTTTTCCACAAAAAATTCCAAAAGGGAACGCAGGGCGATTAAATAATAGTTCTGGGTCGTTTTTTTAAGGGTTTTCTTAGTCTTCGGATCGGCGTGACGGGATAAATAGACCTTATACTGCCAAATATGCTCGGGCGTCAAAGCGGCCGGTTTGATTTTATCCTGCTTGGTTTCCTTGAGCCAAGTAAAAAATTTCCGCAAAAAGCGGGTATAATTTTCTTGGGTCTTAGATGATAAGCCTTTTTCAATCTCTAAGAAGTCTAAGAAATCAATTAAATAATTAATGAGGACTTTATTTTTATCCATAGCTTTCATTATTATAGCACGTTTTGGTGCTCTTGACAAAAAATATAATTTGTTATAACTTTAAATTATCGAAAAAATAAAAAATAGTCCTTTAACCAAATCATCAGCCATGGAAAAAACCGCTAATATCCTAGCCGACAGTCGCTTTCAATCTTTTATTAAGGTGGAAAAGAACTGCCAGACAGCAATGATCGGCTTTCCAGAGCCGATGCGATCCACTAATAGAGAATTAATAGCCATTTTCCTTCAAGAACTCTTACCACGAGAAAAAGTAAAAAGCTTTACTTTTCTCTTGCACAATCAAGAAGGAGAAATCTTTGATTTTACTATTGAGAATTCAGGTAATGCCCGATTCAGCGCTGCTAAGAATGGCACTCTAACCGTTTATTTAGCCAAAAGGGAAGTTGAGCGACTTATGAGCCTATCAGGTCAAACTGACAACAAGGCCGCTCATAGAGTTGCTACTTATGGCTTCTATCCCGGAGAACTTGATGATTTCAATCACACCATTTTTTATCTTCAGGATTTACAGAACTGCATAATTGAAATCAGGGAAACATAAACCCGTGATACCAAAAGTATCCGGGTTTTTTATTTTAAGAGAGCAGGGGAAGAGATTAAAAGCCTCAATATCCCTAGACTTTCCGGTCCATCATACTTCGCATAATGTATATTAATACACCTATTAATAAAGAAAAACAAAGGGTGAGCTAATAAGCGGCTCACCCTAAGCAACTAACCAAAAAAACCAAAATCCCAGTTAGACAAGTAATTCGAGCAGTTCAAGCAACCAACGGAAAAAATTTTACAAAGAACTAAAAATCACACCCATAAAATGAACGCTGGGATTAAACAGAAGTAGAATCTTAATCAAAATCAAAAAAAGACCAATTATGACCAGGCAAAAGACGAAAACAGCTAAAGTAAAGAGAAACTTAAAAAAACCTTCCATATTATTTAAAACTATGGCAATTCCGGATTGATAAAGATCCGGTCGCCGTAACGTAGGTCAATATAATTAACCTTACTAAAATTATCCTTTATTTTTTCTTTT
>CAIQRY010000001.1 GCA_903874345.1 uncultured bacterium | reverse complement strand
TTTTTTTTGAAAGAATTTCTTCGATACCCATGGTAATACTAGTAAATAATAAAATACTTTAAAACAAATATTTATCTTATTATACTCTCAAAAAAATATTTGTCAAATTTATTTAATTTTAAATAAAATATAGTAAAATAGTAAGTAATATTACGACAAATATAACGTCATAAATTTGACAATCTGGCTAGAGCCCGATAATATAGCCTTATAAAATGTTATCAATTTTAATTGAAAAATCTATGAACAAACAAAAAAACATGTGGAAAGTAGTTTATCTACTTCCTCTCGTCTTAGTTCTCGCCCTAGCGGGTTGCTCAAAACAGGGCCAAAACGTAAAAAACGGTCAGCCTGAGACCGTCGTTAAATTAGGCATAATTGTGCCGCTGTCTGGCGAAGCCGCCGTTTTAGGCGAAGAGCTACAAAGAGTGGTTGATTATTATCTACCGCAGATTAACGCCCGGTATGCTAAGCAGGGTTTAAAATTTGAAGCCGTTTATGAAGACGGCAAATGTTCTGGTAATGACGCGGTTTCCGCTTACCAGAAATTAACCGACATTGACGGTACTAAATTTATTATTGGCGGTCTTTGTTCTTCGGAAACTTTGGCCATGGCGCCACTTTCGAAGAACGGTTCGGCTTTAATTCTTTCTCCCGGGTCGTCTAATCCGGCGATTGAAGGGGCAAGCCCTTATATGTTTACCTTTTCTTATAGCGATGACATGATCGGTAAAAAATTAGCCACGGCCATGAGTACTTATAAACGCGTGGCCATTATCACGGAGCAGAATGATTATAATGTAGGCATCCAGAAAGTCTGGCTTGCCGCCATGAAAAATTATCCTGATGCCCAGGTTGTCGCTAATGAAACTTTTGTAAAGGCCGGGTCGGATTTTCGGAGCGTTCTGGAAAAAGTTAAACAGACTAATCCGGATGCAATTCTACTTAACCCTAACGCTGGCGTGACGCCGCGCAATCTAGTTAAGCAATTAGCCGAGATTAAGGATTGGAATAATTATAAATTATTTGGGCAGATTGCTTTTATCGCTCCGGAAGTTTTAAGTATCGCACCGGAGAAAACCGAGGGTATGATTGTGGTTGATTCCCCGAGTATTAATAGTCCGGAGTTACTTGCTCTTAAGAGTCAAATCGAAACGACCAAGGGGACTCTGGCCGATATTGGAACCTATTTTACCGCTTCGACCATTGATGATTTAAATGTGGTTACGAGTTTAATTGCCGAATTAGGTAATGACCCGAAGGCGGTCCGCGAGGCTTTAGTCTCCCGTGAGTTTAAAGGATATATTAGTGATAATATTAACTTTAAAAATAGCAGCTTCCCGGGTGTTGGTGCGGCGGTTTATGTTGTCCATAATGGCGCCGTTGAACTACAAAAATAATTTATGTTTTTAGGCCAGATTATCTTAAATAGCTTAGTCTTAGGAACGCAAGTACTATTATTAGCCGTTCCTTTGTACTTAGTTTATTCAGTCAGTAAAATTTATCACTTAGCATTAGGGGCTAGCGGCATGGCGGCGGCATATGGTTTATATTTTGGCCTGTCCCAAGGCTGGCCCCTAAGTCTGGCTATTTTTTTGGCTGTTTTGGTTGCCTTAATTTTAGGTCTAGTTTCTTATTGGCTTTTGGAAGGCGCGGCGCGTAAAAAACAGACCATGCTCGGCCTCTTGATTAGCTTAGCGCTTGGCATTGTCATCGAGTCATTGTTGTCTATTATTTTTGGGACGGATTCTAAATCTTTAATTTCTGGCGTTTTACCAATTATTTCCTGGGGCGAACTTTATATTACTATCCCCGGCATAATTACGATTGTCATGGGGTTGGTTTCGGCCGCTATTTTTGCGCTGTTAATTAAAAAGACACCTTGGGGGCGGAATTTAATTGGTATTGCCGAGAATGATCATCTCGCTGCCAGCTTAAATATTAATGCATCGCGGATTCGTTGTGGCGTTTTTATGGCCGCCGGGCTACTTGCCGGTTTTATCGGGATTATGACAGTCATGAACACGGCGCTGGCGCCGCAAACCGGATTTCCTCTGATTATATTAGCTTTCATCGCTTTGCTTATTGGTGGCATTACCGATATTCGGGGAACGATTGCGGCCACCTATTTAATTGCCCTTATCCCCGAATTGATTATTAATCTTTCGAGCAGTAAATGGTCATTAAGTACAAACTGGAAAATGGTAATTGTTTTTATTCTAGCCGCTTTAATTTTAATTTGGCGGCCGCAAGGATTATTTATTAGTAAGTCGCGGATTGATTAATATGGGATATTTATTCACACAATTAGCGCGTTATTCAGAAGCGGCGATTATGTCGGCCGGGGCGCATTTAGCCGTGGTCGTGACGAATATTTTTTTTCTTGGTATTCCGGTCATGTCTACTTTGGCCGCCTACGCTTTAGTGATCGCCCAGAATCAAGGTATCTCTTTGATCTGGTCGATTTCGATTGCCTTGGGTTTGGTTCTCGAAGCGAGCTTGGTTTTTGTTCTCGCTTATTTAAAATTATCGGCCGATAGTTTTACAGTTTTTACTTTGGCCAGTGTTTTAGCTTTTGACGCCGTTCTAAAATCTTGGGACAGCGTCACGGGCGGTGTCTTAGGCATCGCCGGCGTGACGCGACCGGAATTCATCGCGACTTTAGCTCGCTTAGCTTGGTTTCAATTCGGATTAAGTTTATTTGTTCTCCTAGTGGAATATATTATTTTAAAAACTTGGTTTGGTCGAGCGCTTCTCGCTATGAAGGAAAATAAATATATCGTGGAATCATTTGGTCTTTCCGCTAGCCGCTTAGGCGCGGCCGTGATTATAATTAGTTCATTTTTTGCGGCCTTAGCCGGGATAGTGACTGTTTGGCGAATTCAATTTTTAGATCCGAGTTTCGGTGGTTTGGTTTTATTAATTCAAGTAATGACGATTGCAGTTGTCGCGGCCAAACCCAAAGTCCGCTGGCTCGCCGCTTCAACCTTAATTATCGTTTTGCTTCCGGAAATCTTACGTCTCCTTAGTTTACCGCCGACGATTATCGGTCACTTACGTAATCTATTATACGCTTTAATTTTGCTAGTTATTATTAGAAATATTAGTAGTAATTTATTACCCCAGAAAAGGTTTATTTAAATATATGAATAAGAACGAAAATTTAATTAGTTTAGAAAATATTAATGTTAAGTTCGGCAAGCAGATGATTTTGCGTGATGTTTCTTTGAATGTCAAAGAGGGAGAAATTATTGGGTTAATCGGCCCGAACGGTTGCGGGAAAACCACTTTACTCAATGCTATTTCTGGCTTTGTGCCACTTGAATCGGGAACTATTAGTTTTGCTGGTCGTGATATTATGAATTTGCCGCCATATCAGCGGGCAATTTTGGGAATTGGTCGGAGCTTTCAGCATGCCGGAATTTTTAAAGAATTAAGCGTCGCTGACAATATCATCATGGGCGCGGAGCGAGCTGAAAAATATCCCTGGTGGTGGATGTTTGTGCCTAGGTATCGTCAAAAAATGGAGCGGATTATTGATAATGCTCTGACGGAAGTGGGGCTTTTAGCTCATAAGCAATCTTTAGCTGGTATTCTTTCTGGCGGTCAAATTAGACTGCTCGAATTAGCGCGTCTTAAATTGTTTAACGGTAAATTACTACTTATTGACGAGCCAACCGCCGGAGTCGCTCCGGCCTTGCGAGAGCAATTAGCCCAAGTGATAAAAAATTTGAATCAGCAACATGGTTTTACCATTATTATTGTGGAACATGATTTAAAGTTTTTATTTAATTTGGTTAATCGGGTTGTCGTTTTAGTCGACGGTCAAAAACATATCGAAGGCAGTCCAGAAGAAATTCAAAAAGATAAACGACTGCAAGAAATATATTTTGGCACGAGTTCTCATTAATCTTGATTTTTTACGTCATCCTTGCTATTATAATCTATTAATTGTTTTTTGAAATCACGGTTTGATATCCGGGGGAACCGGAGTCAGGCTTAATATTAATTTAAAATTGACCGGAGGACGTCAAAAATGGAAACAAACATTAATGTTAAAGATTATTTTCAGGGAATGGAAAATCTTTATGATCCGAACTTAGCCACTGTTTTTTGGTTAACCCAGGAATTTTATGAAGCCCAAACGCATGCCCAAAGAGTTTGGGTTAAAAAGGAAGCCGAAAACTGGAAGAAAAGAATCGGTCAGCTTACGGAGATTAGAACTATTGATTTAACGGTTCTTAAGGATGGTAGCCATGGTTTGCTGAAGGCTAATTTAGTTTTACCGGGCCGGCTTAAAGATGATTCTAATTTAAATCCGAAGATTGCCGAAGGAATTACAAGCACCATTAAAAAACTATTAGCTCAAAAAATTTTGGAAGAGTTTCCAGTTTGTAACAGCAGTCAAATTTGGTATGCCGCCGGTGAAGCAGTTAAATTTTGTTTGTATCGTATTAATGATTATTGGACCGGAGCTAATTTGCGAAGTTTTCGAGAAGGGGAAATAAACAAGGCTCTGGCTGAAATGGTGTCTTCCTTCGCTGATGCAGAGACGATTAGAGTAGCGATTCTTGATGGTACAGGAAAACCACCACATGAAGAACCGTACAAGAAATTACTATTCGAGCTCAAATTTCGCCTTGACGTACAACAGGTTGATATCTTTAAAATAGTGACTGGTTTGGTTGAGGTTTTAAAGAAATTTAAACTTGGCGCCTCAGCAGAATTAATCAGAGATTAAGACCAGGAATAAATAAAGCAAAAAAAGCGGAACCAACCAGTTCCGCTTTTATATTTTCGTTATTTTACTTAATAGTTTCCGTCTGCGTCTTTCTACTTAATTTTCAATATTTTATATTTTATAACCCTTTCCCCTAAATTAACTTCAATGGTTTCGCCAACCCGCCGTCCGAGAAGCGCGAGACCGAGCGGGGAACTCTGCGAAATAACACCAGCCGTCGGATTGGTTTCGACCGAGCCTAAAATCTGATAAGTTTTAGTTCGGCCATTCGTTTCAATGGTAACGAAATGCCCTAATTGCGCAAAACTATTATCCTGGTTTGGTTCAATAATCTCAACGCGGCGCATTAAATCTTCAATATCTAAAATTCGCTGGTTAATGCCGCGCAAACGGCTTTTAGCCAGTTGATAACCGGCATTTTCCGAGAAGTCGCCCATGAGCGCTAGACGTTTTACTTCTTCCGCCTCTTTCGGCCGCTTAACCTTAATTAACCAGTCGCGTTTCGCAACTAGTTCTTGATATTTTTCCGGAGTCAGATGAGCATCGATTTTTGGCCGAATTATCTTGTCGCCGCGACGAGTAGGAACTTGCATATGCTAGTATTATAAATTATTATTAAGTTTATGACTAATCAAGCTAATATCATTATCCCTAATCCGACCCGACTCGCCGAAATTAAAGCCGGTTTTAAGGCATCAGGCGCCGCTAAAATTCATATTTTAGCCGATTTTGATCGGACCGTGACGCGAAGTTTCGTTAATGGCAAACGCCTATCGTCACTTATTTCGGTCCTGCGCGACGAAGGCTATCTTACTCCCGACTATCCCTTGAAAGCCCAGGCCTTGTCTGATAAGTACGGACCGCTGGAAATTGATTTACGTCTCTCGCCGGAAGAAAGAAAAAAAGCGATGGCGGCTTGGTGGCGGGAACATTTTAATCTCTTAATTGAATCCGGTCTAACTAAAAAAGAGATTGCTCAGGTGATTAAAGATAGTGGCGTGGTCCTTCGTCCGGGCGCCGCAGAATTTTTCGCGCTTTTAAAACAAAATGATATTCCGCTTGTCTTTTTGTCCGCGACCGGGTTAGGGAAGGAATGCATTGATCGTTTTATGGCTCAGAATAATCTTCTTTATCCGAATATTGATATTATTAGTAATGAATTCATTTGGGATAAGAGCGGACGGATGATTGGCGTTAAGGAGCCGATAATTCATATTGCTAATAAAGACGAAACCCTAATTAAAGATTTCCCCTGTTATCCTAAAGTTAAAGACCGACCGAACGTTATTATTGTTGGTGATTCGGTTGACGATATCGCCATGGTCGAGGGTTTTAACTATCAGAATTTAGTTAAGTTCGGTTTCTTGAATGAAAAAATTGAAGAGAACTTACCGTATTACCAAGAAGCTTATGATGTTATTATTTTAAATGACGGGCCATTTGATTATTTGAATGAGTTTCTAGCGGAAGTGGTTTAACAATTTATTTACTGATAAAAAAACGAACGTCTAGCTTGGCGTTCGTTTTTTGTATATCAATAATTTTAATTTATTC